>NZ_JBYTAG010000029.1:0-80973 GCF_058787995.1 Cupriavidus sp. FW305-27 | reverse complement strand
GAGCTTCCGTTGAGCCGTGCGGCATATTGCCACCTGCAGGTCTATGAGCGCCAGCGCGCTGCGCACCAGACGGCTGGTTGAGCAGCCTTCGCCCATTCATGGAAATCACCAATCACGACATGACTACCTTTTCCTCCCTGTTGCAGCGCACGGAAGGCAGCGTGCTGGTCCTTGCCATCAACAATCCGGGCAAACGCAACGCCATCGCGGCGGATCTCTATGACAATATCCGCGCCGCACTGGCCAATGCAGCAGAGGATCCGGCGATTGGCGCGATCGTGCTGACGGGGGCCGGCGACTATTTCTGTGCGGGCGGCGACCTGGAATTGATCAGCAAGCGGCGCGAACTGACCTACGAGGAGCGCATCGAGAAGCTGGGGCATCTGCACGACGTGGTGTGCAAGCTGCGCGACTTTCCCAAGCCGATCGTCGCAGCGGTCGAAGGCGGTGCGGCAGGTGCGGGCTTCTCGCTGGCACTAGCCTGCGATTTGCTGGTGGCTTCCGCCGGCACAGCGTTCTCGATCGCCTATGTGAAGGTGGGGCTGACACCGGATGGCGGCATCACCGGCCTGCTGGCGCAGAGCCTCTCGCGGCAGGTGCTGACGCAGTTGGCGTTGACTGGCGACCGCATCACGGCCGAGCAGCTGCAGCACTTCGGCGTCGTCAATCAACTGGTTAAGGCGGGCCAGGCCGGCGCGGCGGCGATCGCGCTGGCGGCGCGGCTTGCCCAGGGCCCGCAGCAGGCGCTGGGATCAATCAAGGCGCTGTGCCGCCATGCGCACGAGCGCTCGCTCGATGAGCAACTCGAGGCTGAACGGGGCGCGATGGCCGTGGCCCAGGGCAGCGCCGAAGCCGCGGAGGGCATTGCCGCTTTCCTGGGGAAACGTCCTGCGGATTTTGCCAGCTTGCGCCGCGGCGATCCGGCATAGCCGCGGCACAGGCGGGCTGACCGCATTACCACCAGGTCTTATTGCCCGGCCAGCCTGAGGCTCTTGGCAATGCGGGTCAGCTTGGCGTGTTCGTTGCTCAGGAAGGCTTGCGCCTGGGCCATGGTCATCGGCTCGATCGCGCGCTGGAGATTGACGGCGCGCCGGGTACGGTTTTCCGGGCTGCCCACCCACGCATTCATGGCCTCCACCACCCGTGCCGTCACGGCATCCGGTGTATTCGGCGGGGCCAGCACGCCCGCCCACTGGCTGTACTCGAAGTCGGCCAGGTCCTTGTATTCCGACAGCGCCGGCACATCGGGCAACGACGGATGCCGGGCCTTGCTGGCGACACCGATCGGCCGGAAGCGGCCGGCCTTGATCATCCCGTAAGTCGGACCTCCCATGGGAATGAAGGTCAGGTCTACCTGCGCACCGGCAATGTCGCTGGTGACCGGCGCCGCGCCCTTGTAGGGGACTTCCAGGAAGCGTGCGCCGGTGCGGGCCTGGAAGTCGGCCCCGACCAGGTGGGGTCCCGAGCCAGGGCCCCAATGCGCCAGCGACAGCGGGCGGTTCTTCGGGTTCTTCGCGTAGGCAATGACTTCGTCGACGTTCTTGAACTGCAACGAGGGATTCGACACCAGGATGAAGTCCGAAATCCCGCTGAAGCCTGCCAGCCTGAACTTCTCCGGCGAATACTTCGCCGATGCGATGGTAAGTGGCGCGACCAGGAAGTCGATGCCGGTCGTGCCCAGCAAGGTGTAGCCATCGTTGGCACCGCGCAGCACGTTCATGGCGCAGATCGATCCGCTTGCGCCGGGAAGGTTGTCGGCAAGAACGTTCTGCCCCAGGCTCCTTTTCATCACGACGGCTGCCGCGCGGATCGATTCGTCCGCCGGACCCCCAGCGGGAAATGCGACCTTGACGACGATCGGGTTGCCCGGATAGGGCGCTTCAGCCCGCAGCAAGGACGGCACAAGCATTGCCGGCACGGCGCCGCACGCCGCCTGCAGCAGGCGCCGGCGCGAAAGCTGGATAGTCATGGTTGTCTCCATTATTGGTTCTGCAAGCCGGCAGCTCATACCCGTGGTGACGGATACGTCGGGGTGAGGCGCTGCCGGCCTGCACTGCCTCTGGCGAGGCCCTGCTTCGGTGAACGGGCTATTCGTAGACCACCGCGTATTTGATGGTCAGCGTCGAGAACGCCTTGCCGATGGTTGCCACCGCGATCTCCCGGTCTTCGTTGCTCAGGGTGGCGGGCAGCACCAGCGTGGACAGGATGCCCTGGTCGCCCCGGTCTTCGATGCGGATATCAACCAGGGGCACCGGCGTATCCGCGTTGACCTCGGCAAGCATCTGCCGCTGCGCCCGCAGTACTGCGTCGCTGCGCAGCGTGTTCTTCTGGATCTTGCCGACGGCAGTCTTGGGGATGGCGTCGACCAGGTAGAACTGCTTGGGCACGGCGGCGCGTTCCGGGATCACCTCGTAGGCGTAGTGCTTGATGCGGCCGAGCGGGAAGGTGCTGCCCGGCTTGAGCGCGATGTACGCGACCGGCAGTTCACCGGCATGCGCGTCAGGCAGGCCGACCGCGGCGGCATCGAATACCTCGGGGTGCCGATACAGCGCCTCTTCGATCATGCGCGGATCGATATTGTTGCCGCCGCGGATGATCAGGTCCTTGGCCCGGCCGGTCAGCCAGAAGTAGCCATCCTCGTCCACATAGCCCAGGTCGCCAGTATTGAACCAGCCGCCTTCGAACCAGATGCTCTTGTTCTGCTCGGGATTCAGGTAGCCGGAGAAGACATTGGGACCGCGCACCACCACGATGCCAGGTTCGCCCGGCTCGCATTCGCGCTGGATGTGTCCAGCGGCGACCTTGACGACCTTCATCTCCTGGTAGGCCATGGGCAGGCCGATGGAGCCGATGCGCCGCTGGCCATAGCGCGGGTTGGTTGCACTGAGCGCGGTGCCTTCAGTCAGCCCATATCCCTCGAAGATCATCGCGCCGGTCTTTTGCTCGAACGCCTCGGCGACGGCCACCGACAGCGGCGCCGTACCGCAGCTGGCCGCCTTGAGGGAGCTGATGTCGGCGTCGCCGATCGGAATATTCAGCGCCATGTTGACCACGCTGGGGACCATGCCCAGCGCGGTGACCCCGAAGTGATCGACGATCTGCCAAAGATTGCGGATCACCGAGGGATCACGCCAGCCGCTGGACGTCAGCAGCACCACCGATGCGCCGCGGGCCAGCGGCATCAGGCAATTGGTCAGCACCCCTGTCACGTGGAACATCGGCACCCCGCAGACGCGTACGTCCTCGGGCTGCACGTCGATCTGCATGGCGCTGACCCATGCCATCGACACTTCGTTGCCATGCGTGTGCAGCGCCAGCTTGGGCGTGCCGGTGGTGCCCCCGGTATGGAACATCGAAGCCGTATCCTGCGGCGAGAACACCCGTCCGCTGTCAAGCGCCTCGTCATCGAAACGGTCAACGCTGGCGTCGAGGTCGAAGATGCCTTCCTCGCTTGCCTTACCGCCGCCGGCCTTGATCCAGTGCTTCACGTCATGCAGTTCACGCCGCACCAGCATGGCCTTGTTCCAGGCTTCGATATCCGGGTCGGGGCCATAGGCGATCACCGCCTTGGCTCCGGCATTGCGCAGCAACGCCGCGATAATCTCGGGCTCCAGCATCCAGTTGACCGGGCAGGCGATGCCGGTCGCTTCGCTGCCCCAGATCGCGTACTGGGACTCTGGCGTCACGGGCATCAGCACCCCGATGACGTCATCCGGCCCCAGGCCAAGCGAGTGCAGCAGGTTGGCGGTTTGCGTGATGCGTCCGAACATCTGCGCATGGGTGATGGTGACCGACCTGGCCAACTCGTCGCCGGAGGTGAAGTAATGCAGCGCCGGCGCCTCGGGCGCACGATCGCGCGCCAGGCGCAGCAACTCGTAAGTGCTGTCGGGCAGGCGCCGGTCCGAAAGCGGTGTCTGCTCGAAGCGCCGGATATCGGCAAGCGCGGTCACTGTCAGCCGGGGGCGGTAGGGGTCTGGTTGCGCGAGGGTGGCCGCAGCCTGCACACGTGTGTTGAGCTGGGTCATGGTCAGACTCCGCGGTAGACCGGACGGCGCTTGTCGAGGAACGCTGCGCCGCCTTCGTGCATGTCTTCCGTGCTGAAGAGCGTGGCAAAGGCCAGCTGTTCCAGCATCAGCGCCGTATCGAGCGTGGCATCCTGGCCGTTGTTGATCATCAGCTTGGCCATCGCGATCGAGTGCGGGGACTTCTCGGCAATACGGTGCACATAGGCCTTCGCCTCTGCCAGCAATTCGCCCGCAGGCACCACCTTGTTGACAAGGCCGATGCGGTAAGCCTCGTCCGGCTTGATGATTTCGCCGGTAAAGATCATTTCCTTGGCGCGCGTCGCGCCAACCAGCCGGGTTAGCCGCTGGGTACCCCCGCGTCCCGGTATCAGGCCAACGTTGGTTTCGGTCTGCCCGAGCAGGGCGTTGTCCGCAGCCACGCGCAGGTCGCACGCCATCGCAAGCTCGAGGCCACCGCCAAAGCAAGGCCCGGCAATGGCGGCGATCACGGGGATGGTGCTGTGGTGGATCAGCGCCCACAGGTCGGGCGCGCCGCTGGTCGGGACGAAGGCTTCAATCGGACGGCGCGCCAGCATTTCAGGGATATCGCCGCCGGCCACGAAGGCCTTGGTGCCACCCCAGAGAACGATCCCTCGGACCGTCCGCTCGGTCATCAGCGACGACAGCGCCGCGTAAAGGTCGGTGCGCAACCCGGTGTTGAGCGCGTTGTACTTTTCCAGCCGGTTCATGGTGACGACGGCGCAGGGACCGTCGCGGTCGATAAACACGGTGTCGTATTCGGTGATGTCGGTCATCGGTGTCTCCGTTGTCTCTCTTGGATGCTTAGTGGATGAACTCGAACAGGCCTGCCGCGCCCATGCCGCCGGCGGCACACATGGTCACGACGCCATACTTGGCTTTCCGGCGACGTCCTTCCAGCAAGATGTGGCCGGCCTGGCGCGCGCCCGTCATGCCATACGGGTGACCGACGGCAATCGCGCCGCCGTTGACGTTGACGCGCTCCAGCGGCAAGCCAAGCTGGTCAATGCAATACAGCGCCTGGCAGGCAAAGGCTTCGTTGAGTTCCCACAGGTCGATGTCATCGATGGAAAGCTCGTTGCGTTCGAGCAGGCGCGGGACTGCGCGGACCGGGCCGACGCCCATTTCGTCCGGCTCCACCCCAGCGGTGGCCAGGCTGACGAAGTAGCCCAGCGGTTCCAGGCCACGCCGTTCGGCCTCGCGTTCGGACATCACCACCAGCGCCGCGGCCCCGTCAGACAACTGGCTCGAATTGCCGGCCGTCACCTGGTAACCCTCGCCCTTCACGGCAGGCAGCACGCTCAGTCCTTCCAGCGTGGTGTCGGCACGGACACCTTCGTCCGCCTCGAGCAGGAACTCCGCCGTCGACGTCTCTCCGGTCACCTTGTCCTTCACCGACTTGACCGTTGCCAGCGGAACGATTTCCTCCGCGAAGCGGCCGGCCTTCTGAGCTGCCACAGTAAGTTGCTGGCTGCGCAGCGCGAACGCGTCGGAGCGCTGCCGCGACATGCCGTAGCGCTCGGCGAGGATTTCGGCCGTATCGATCATGTGCAGGTAAACATCGGGGCGATTCTTGGCCAGCCACGCTTCCTGCTGGGCAACCTTCAGCGTGACCGGTTGTGACAGGCTGATCGATTCGACGCCACCCGCCACCATTACCGGCACCTTGTCGATCAGCACACGCTGTGCGGCAAAGGCGACTGCCTGCAAGCCGGATGCGCAGAAGCGGGTCAGCGTCGTGCCGCTGACGGACACCGGCAGGCCCGCGCGGATGCCGCCTTGCCGGGCGACGTTGCCACCGGTGGCGGCGATGGGCTGGCCGCAGCCGAAGATGATGTCCTCGACTTCCGCGCCGTCAATCCCCGCACGCTGGACGGCATGCTGAATGGCATGGCCCGCCATGGTGGCGCCATGGGTCATGTTGAAGGCGCCTCGGGTGGCTTTGCCGATCGGGGTGCGGGCAAATGAAACGATCACTGCACGAGACATGGGTTCTCCTTTGGCGTGGATGGGGCCGGCGTTCGAAGTCGGCCGTATCGAATATAGACAGTGGATACATTGGGGCGTGCGCCGGGGACTGGAACGAAGGTGGGCAGGGTTGAAAGGGCTGGACGCCTGGCCTGCCTTGCTGCGCTAGTCGCGTTCGGCGCTGGTGCTCGGTGTATCCACTGTCTACATCCTAGGATTGCGGTCTTGGCCGCGTCAAGAAGTCTTTGGGCAGTTTCGGGTTTACCAGCCTGTTCCTGTACGGGCACTGCAGTGCCAGCCAGATGAGCGAAAGGGCTTTCGTTGCTAGGGTTACCACTAGGCGTAAATGGCTTCCCGTTCCTTGACGCTCGCCGACGCGCTCCCTACGATATAGACGCTGGATAGATTGGCGTTCGGCCATGCGGTGACGAAGCGGCGCAGACGTTCGCGGTTCCGGGCCGGCCGCTGTGACGGAAGTAGCAGAAACCGAAAGGGGAAAACATTGGAATTCACTGGCGCACAGGTAATCAAGGCTTCCAGGGCAGAGGTCTGGAAACGGTTGAACGATCCGGCGACATTCCAGCGGTGTTTGCCGGGATGTGAGCAATACCAGCAGGGAGATGACGGAGACTATGACGCAGTCATCGTAGCGGCCGTCGGACCGATCAAGGCACGCTTCAAGGGCACGGCCCGATTTACCGGCCACCAGGAGGGCATCGGCTATCACATCGAAGGCAGCGGCAGCGGTGGCGTCGCGGGATTCGGCAAGCTGGGCGCCGATATCCGTCTGGAAGACGTCGAGGGCGGCACTTCCCTGCACTACGTGGCCGCAGCGCAGATGGGAGGAAAGCTCGCACAGATCGGGTCCCGTCTGGTGGGATCAGTGGCGAACAAGTTCCTGGCGGAGTTCTTTTCCCGCTTTGAAAAGCTGGTAAGCCAGGAGGCAAGTCCGGGTGGTTCGCTGGCAACTTCCGCTGAATGAGCTCGGCGGTTCTGGGAAGAACACCGGAATTTTTTTTTGCCCCTTTAGTATGATGATCGTAATACTATAGGCACCACGGGTGCCGATGCTGAAGGTGCTAACGGAGACACAGAGGCGACTGTGAAAATTGAAAACACCATCAATGGCGTAACAGGTACCACCGAGATAGAGCCAAGGCGGCTGCTGGTGCACTTGTTGCGGGACCAGAAACGCTTGACCGGCGTTCACATCGGTTGCGACACCTCCCAGTGCGGAGCCTGCACGGTGCTTGTTGACGGGACGAACGTGAAGTCGTGCACCGTACTTGCCGCCCAGACTGACGGCCGCGAGCTTCACACGATTGAAGGCATGGAGCACGACCACACGACAGCCGTGCTCAAGCAAGCCTTCAACGAACTTCATGGCTTGCAGTGTGGCTTCTGTACGCCGGGAATGCTGCTTGCGGCACGAGCGCTGCTTGCGCACCAGCCTGCGCCGGCCGAAAGCGATGTCAGGGAAGCGCTGCACGGCAACCTGTGCCGCTGCACCGGGTATCAGAACATCGTCGATGCTGTTCTTCTTGCCGTGACCAGGCTGCAGCGAACGCCGTCCGTCACACATGAGGAGGCCTGAGATGAGCGAAGCACTGAGCGGAAGTGCAACGAAGTACATTGGCAAATCGGTCAGGCGTCGTGAGGACAAGCGGCTGATGAGCGGCCAGGGCAGGTTTACGGATGACCACCAGTTCCCGGGCATGGTCTTCGCGGCCTTCGTCAGGTCGCCCTATGCCCATGCCGTTGTCAGCGAGATCGATAGCTCGGCCGCACGCGCGCTTCCCGGCGTGATCGGGGTTCTGACCTATGCGGACATCCAGGGCAAGGTTGGCGACATCCGGCCGAACTGGGTCGTGGGTAATTCGAAGGTGCCGCCGCACCCTCCGCTTGCGGCCGGGCGGGTGCGGTACGTAGGGGAAGCCGTGGCGATGGTGGTGGCCCAGACCCGCGAGATTGCCGCGGACGCTGCGGAACTGGTCGCAGTCGGTTACGAAGCGTTGCCACCTGTCGTCGATGCGGAAGCAGCACTGTCAGACACCGCGCCCCAGCTTCACGATAACGTGCCCGGCAATCGCATCGGCGTATTCCGGCTCAAGGGCGGCAGCTACGAGGATGCATTGAAACGGGCCGACCGGGTAGTCTCGATCCGGCTGGTCAACCAGCGGCTGATTCCAAGCCCGCTCGAACCGCGCGCCTTGTGCGCGAGCTTCGACCCGGTCGACGAGCGCCTGACGTTTATCGTTCCGACCCAGGTTCCGCATATGTCGAGACGCTGGCTGGCGGAGACCCTGCGCTGGCCCGAGCACCGGGTCCGGATCGTGGCGCCCGATATCGGTGGCGGATTCGGCGCAAAGATGCACTTCTATGCGGAAGAGGTGCTGGTGGCGTTCGCCTCCAGGCATTTCGGGCTTCCGGTGAGCTGGACGGAGACGCGCAGCGAGAACTTCGTCGCGACCACCCATGGCCGCGCGCATACCGAGTATGTGGAGGCGCCCGTCACCAACGACGGCAAAGTGCTGGGGATCCGCTTGCGGTCGTTCGCCAACCTCGGCGCCTACCTGTCGAATATGGCGACGGGGATCCCTACCATCAATACGGTCAACTACATCACGGGCAACTACCAGATAACGTCAGTCGACGCGGAAGTGAATCTGGTGACAACCAATACCACGCCGGTTGATGCCTATCGCGGCGCCGGACGGCCAGAAGCCGCATACATCATCGAGCGGCTGATGGACGCTGTAGCGGGGGAGCTGGACATGGATCCGGTCGAGTTGCGGCGCCGCAACCTGGTGCAGCCCGATCAGTTTCCCTATTTGCCGCATGACGGCGCGCGCGGCAAATGGGACTCCGGCGACTACGAAGCCTGCCTGAACAAGGCGACCGAGCTGATCGGCTACCGGCGCTGGCGTGAGGAGCAGGTGGCGCTGCGCGAGCAGGGCAAATACATCGGCATCGGGGTGACCTGCTATCTGGAGCTGGTCGGCATGGGCATTTCGCCGATGCTGGAAAAGGTCGGGTTCAACCGCGGCGGCTGGGAGAGCGCGCATATCCGCGTGCATTCCGACGGCAAGGTCACGCTGTTCAGCGGCTCGATGCCGCAAGGCCACGGCCATGCCACCAGCTTCGCGCAGATCGTTGCGGAAGCCTTGCAACTGCCGATGGAAGATATCGATGTCGTGCAGGGTGACACCGACCGCGTGCTGGCGGGTCATGGCACGTTCAATTCACGCTCCATGCCCGTAGGCGGCAGCGCTGCCTATGTGGCAGCGGGCAAGATTCTCGCCAGGGCAAGGCGGATCGCCGCCTTCATGCTCGAAATCCCGGAAGAGGACGTGCACTATGCAGATGGCCATTTCTCGAGCACGGCAAATCCGACCGTCATCCCGTTCTCGCAGGTCGCAAGGATGGCATACCTTGCGCACAAGCTGCCCCGGGATTTCGAAGCAGGGCTGGATGAGCGCGTCTTCTATGAGCCGGCCGCCCTGGGAGCGCCGAATGGCTGCCATGCCGTGGTCGTGGAGGTCGATGCGGAGACCGGGGTGGTGACGATCCTGGACTATGTGGCAGTCGACGACGTGGGCGTGATGATCAACCCGATGCTTTGCCATGGCCAGATGCACGGTGGCATCGCACAGGGCATCGGCCAGGCCCTGTTCGAAGAAGCCATGTACGACGACTCCGGGCAACTGCTGTCCGGCTCGCTGCTTGACTACGGCTTTCCGCGTATCGAACAGATCCCCCGCATGCGCACCGGCTTTCATGTCTCTCCGGCGCCGTCGAATCCGCTCGGCGTCAAAGGCATCGGGGAGGCGGGCTGCGTCGGTGCGCCGCCCGCGGTCGTCGCGGCGGTATGCGATGCACTGAAGCCATTTGGCATATCCCATCTCGATATGCCGCTGACGCCGCCGAAAGTCTGGCGAGCCATCCAAGAGAGCCGGAGCGCGACATGATTCCGTACGAAGTCGAATACCTCAGGGCGAGCAGTGTGCAACAGGCACTTTCCATCCTTGCCCAAAACCCCGAGGCGAAGATCCTGGCCGGGGGGCATACGCTATTGCCGATGATGAAGCTGAGGCTGGCGAGGCCTGGACTGCTGGTGGATATCGGTCGCCTGCCTGAACTTCGTGGCATCGTGGTCCATGAGGACTCCGTTTCCATCGGCAGCGCCACGACCCACGCCGAACTGGAGGCGAGCGCGGAACTGAAGCGGCTGGCCCCGCTGTTCCCACTCGCCGCCACGGTGATTGCCGACCCGACAGTCAGGAACCGTGGCACGATCGGTGGCGCGCTGGTGCACGCCGATCCGTCGGCCGACTGGCCGGCGGTCGCGCTTGCGATGGATGCCGAAATGGAAGTGGCAGGCGGGCAAGGCAGCAGGCGCATTCCCGCGCACGAGTTCTTTGCCGGCTTCATGTCCACAGCCGTTGAGCCGGACGAGGTCCTTACGCGCATCCATGTGCCATTGCCGGCACCGGGCCGGGTTGCATACCGCAAGTTCCGTCATCCGTCGTCGGGCTATGCGGTGGCTGCGGCGGCCGTTGCCATCAACGTTGCCAAAGATGGCTATAGCTGGGGACGGATTGCCATCACTGGCGTTGCGGACGCGGCATTCCGCGCCTGGGAGGCGGGGGCTTTGCTGGAAGGCAGCTTCGCCGACCTGCCGGACAAGGTCGATGCCATTGTCGAAGCCGCGTTCACCAACGTGACGCCGCTGGAGGACAACTTCGCCGATGGGGCATACCGGTTGCAGCTTGGCCGGGTGATGCTGAAGCGGGCGCTGGTCGATGCGCTGGAGCCGCGCCGCGGAGACTGAAACTCCGGGGGGCTTACGCCTACGCTGCGCTGCGTGACCTCGCCTTCGGCTTGCTTGCGGCGGCACCGGCCGCCGCGGCCTTGTTCTGGCCTGCTGCCAACAGGCCGGTCAGCACGAATTGCTGTACGCTCTGCCGCCATTGGGCCAGCGCGACGCGTGGGCGCGGGCTGGGTCCGGTCGGCTTGGCACTGAAGAACATGCTCACACCGTGCATAGCCGACCACGCGCAGCGCACCATCATGTCGTCGAACTGCTCGGCAAGATTGTTTTCCCGGAAATAGTCCTGGACTGCACCCGACAGGAGCTGGTAAGACGCGCTGCCCGCCTCCAGCAGTTCGGGGTACCTCTCCTTGTCCTCGATCTGCGGCCCGAACATCAGGTAGAAAAGCGCGGGATGCTTGACGGCGAACTCGATATAGCCGTCCATGATCGTGAGCAGCCGCGCCTCGGCGCTCATCTCCGGCGAGAGCCGGGCCCGCCGCACCGCGACCAGTTCACGGAATCCTTCGGCGGCGATGGCGGCAAGCAGGCCCTCCTTGTCGGCAAACTGATTGCGCGGCGCGCCGTGCGAGACCCCGGCCAGCTTTGCGGCGGAGCGAAGGGTCAGTCCATGGACGCCCTTGATGGCCAGGATTTCCCGGCCACAGCGGATCATTTCTTCCCGCAGGTTGCCATGGTGATAGCTTTGGCGGGCCGGGCGCGTGGTGGAGGTGGTCATGAAATGGCGGGTCGCGATGTCGTCAGGCCTCCATATTAGCGCTAACCCATCCGGTGACCCGCGGACGGCAACTGGCAGCTACCGCACCTGGGCGTCGATGACCTGGACGTCTTCGAAGGGGATCGGCGATCCATCGGGGCGCGTCAATGGTGGCGCCACGATCTCGTTTCCCGTGTGCTTGTCCACGAAAAGCTTGGCGCGCCGCTTCGGTTCCGCCACCCATCGCTCTGCCCACGCCTTGAGGCTCAGGTAGGTCGGCAGGAAATCGCGTGCGCTGTCGCTCAGGAAGTAGGCGCAGCGTGTGCTGCCTTCGATCGGCCTGCGTATCAGCAGGCCATGATCGGTCATTGCCTGAAGCCTGGCGCTCAGGATGTTGGAAGCAATGCCGAGCTGGCGCTCGAACTCCTCGAATCGCGTCGCCCCGTAATACGCTTCACGCAGGATTAGGATGACCCAGCGCTCGCCCAGCACCGCCGAGGCATGTGCAACGGGACATGGCATCTTGAGGAAGCGGGATTGGCTCATATCGGCTCCGGCGCTGGTGCAAGGGCGGCCGCACTACAGGGAGGTCTGGAGTGCGTCCAGTATCTCGGTGGATAGCGCTTCCGAGCGCACGGAGCGCGCCAGCACCATGCCGCCGACCATGGCCGCCAGCGTGACAATGGCGTCCTTGCGTGCTGTCTCATCATCGCCCCCTGCAATGGCTTCGATGAGCGATGTCACGCGTGCCTCGAAGCGCCGCCGCGTCTTGGTATCCAGACGCGACACATCGGCACCGAGCGCCGCGATGGCGCAACCCGATCCGGGATGGTCGCGGTGCCTTTTGTTCACATACGCCTGCACGACGGATTGCCGGCGCTGCCTAGGCGATGCCACCGACGTCGCTTCTTGCAGGAGTTCCATGGTCTGGTCGAAAGCTGCGTCGATGGCCTCGGCAACCAGGGCGTCCTTGGACTCGAAGTGCGCGTAAAACCCCCCATGGGTCAGGCCGGCGCTCTTCATCAACTGGGCTACGCCGATGCCGTTGACACCGTGCTTGCGGAATTGCGTCGAGGCAGCCTTGACGATGTGCTTGTGGGTTTCAGCCTTTTGGTCGAGTGAGTAGCGCATGATCAGGTGACAGGAAGAGTCGGGCGTGTGTGTCTCTGCAATATATAACATTACGATCATCATTGCATCAGGGGCTTGCCGCGGGGTTGTTGGTCGCGTCGTTACATGTGGGGGCCAATGGGCGGGCGCGCGCCACGCGGTTCACTAGGGATAGCACCAAGGCAGCAGCAGCGTGTTCCTCCTTGACCATGCCGGTCCGCCTGACTAGCATGTAGACGCTGGATATATCGGTGGGTGTGGCAAACGCTTGACTGGGAGCGGCATGGGAGCGTCATGGCCACTGCGACCGTTCGCCATGTGATATGACGACCATCATTTCATGGGCGCTGCCTTGAAAGGGAGGGAGAGGAATGCGAGGGCGGCGCGCAAGGTTCACGAGCAGAGAAGACCATCAACGACATGGAGCCACGTGCTCAGATAATGGAGACAAAGCGCATGAAACCACAGCAATCCAGCTCGCCGGGGACCATAGATGTCCAGGCATTCATCGACAACCAGAGATTCTCGCCCTATCAATGGATGCTCCTCATCGTTTGCTTTCTGGTGGTGGCGGCGGATGGCTTCGACACGGCTGCGATCGGCTATGTGGCGCCATCGTTGACCACGGAGTGGGGCGTTTCGAAGCTGGTGCTGGGCAATGTGCTGAGCGCTTCGCTGGTTGGCCTTGCGCTCGGCGCGCTGGTCGCCGGACCCTGTGCGGACCGGTTCGGACGCAAGCCTGTGCTCATCGTATCGGTGGCGGCCTTTGGTCTGTTCAGCCTCGCCACTGCGTCCGCTATATCCGCTGCAGAGCTGTCCTGCTGGCGCTTCCTGACGGGTATGGGGCTAGGCGCCGCGATTCCCAACGCGACCACGCTGCTGGCCGAGTATGCCCCCGCCAGGCGGCGGGCCTTCCTGGTGAACAGCATGTTTTGCGGCTTTACGCTTGGCGCCGCGGGCGGTGGCTTCCTGGCGGCGGTCATCATTCCCGCTTTCGGATGGCGCAGCGTGTTCATCGTCGGCGGAATAGTCCCCCTGGTCCTTGCCATCATTGCACTTGCACTGCCGGAATCGATCCGGTTCATGGTGCTGCGCGATTGGCCGGCGCAGAAGATCAAAACGGTGTTGAGACGGCTGGCAGGTTCCGCGGAAGTCCACGCGTCGCGGTTTACCTTGCCGGATGATCAGGCCGACAAGTTGCGCTCGCCGCTCGGGCTCATCCTGTCGCCAGAGTATCGGATGGGAACGTTCATGCTCTGGACCACCTATTTCATGGGTGTACTAGTCTTCTACCTGGTCACCAGCTGGATGCCGACCCTTGTCAGGGAAGCCGGTGCGACCCTGGCCGAGGCCTCTTTGATCGCTGCGCTGTTCCCGCTCGGCGGCACGCTGGGCGCCATGGCTTGCGGCTGGCTGATGGATCGCATCAATCCCCATTGCGTCATCGGCTTCGCCTATTTCTTCACCGCCGTATTCACGCTGGCGATGGGACACGCGACCAGTGGTGCATACCTGGTGCTGCTGACGCCGATCGCCGGGCTGTTCATGGGGGCCGGCCTGGTATCCATGCCCGCGCTGGCGGCTTCGTTCTATCCGACCCAGGGCCGTGCCTGCGGGGTAGGTTGGATGCTTGGAATGGGGCGTTTCGGTGGTGTCCTCGGAGCCGTTTCCGGTGGCACGCTGCTGCAATTTGGCCTGGGCATGAGCTCGATCCTCAGCATCCTCGCCGTGCCATCCTTGCTTGCGGCCGTCGCGGTCGCCGCGAAGGGAAGGGCGGGCGCGGCGAAGCCGTCGGAGCAAGCAACCGTTGCCAGCGAAGCGTGATCTGGCGCCTGGCGCCGGGTTATTGACTGGACCTCAGCTTGCTACGCTTGATCCGGGGCAGCGGATGCAGGCTGGACGGCAGGAAGAATCATGGAAAGCGTGGATCTCGAAGTCTTGAGAAGCAGTGTTCGCTGGGACGAGCAAGGACACCGTTGCCTGTTGTTGACGGTCGTCCATACCTGGGGTTCGTCGCCACGGCCGGCCGGCGCGATGCTGGCCGTGCGCGACGACAGCCTGGTAGTGGGTTCGGTGTCGGGCGGCTGCATTGAGGACGACATCATTGACCGAACCCGCCGCGAAGGCATTCGCTGCGGTAGTCCCGAGGTGATCCGGTACGGCGTCAGCGCCGAGGAAGCACACCGGTTTGGCTTACCCTGTGGCGGAACCATCGAATTGGTGGCGGAGCCGGTATCTGCGGCGAGCGGATTGCGCGAACTGCTGCAGGCGGTGGAGGGCGGCCGACTGGTGACACGTACGCTCGATATCGCCACCGGCATTGCGACGCTTGGGCCGGCGGCGGCCGCTGACGGCCTGACCTTTGACGGCAAGTCGCTGTCAACCATCCATGGGCCACGCTATCGCATGCTGGTGATTGGCGCCGGGCAGCTTTCGAAGTATCTCTGCGAGATCGCCGTCGGGCTCGGCTTCGATGTGACGGTGTGCGATCCGCGCGAAGAATATACCGAGTCCTGGGCCGTTCCCGGCATTGCCATGGTGCGCACCATGCCGGATGACACGGTGGTGGAGATGGCCTTGGACGAACGCAGTGCGGTGGTTGCGCTGACACACGACCCCAAGCTCGACGACCTTGCGCTGATGGAGGCGCTGCGCACCCGGGCCTTCTACGTCGGTGCGCTGGGCTCGCGTCGCAACAACCAGGCGCGGCGCGAACGCTTGAAGGAATTCGACCTGACCAGCCAGCAACTGGCCCGTATGCATGGCCCGGCCGGCATCTATATCGGCAGCCGTACGCCGCCGGAAATCGCCATTTCGATCCTTGCCGAGGTGGTGGCAGCGCGCAACCGCGTCCGCTTGCCCGATGACCTGAGGGTCGAACGGTCCAAGTCCGTACGGGAGGCGCCGGCAGATACCAGCGGCGCATGTGGAATATCGGTCAATGGGTAACGGCGCCCCGGCGCCTCGCATGCAGTTGTGGGGGTAGCGCCCACACTGCTTTTTGTCGCCACCAACCGGCCGCGGCCTCGCGCTGACGGCCGCGGCCTGTCGGATCAAGTGGTGGCCGCGGGCGTGTTCGCGCCGCTGTCGTTCAAATCCGCGGGCGTCATCTCGTTCGCATCGGCAGGCATCGTGATCCGGTACCAGATGGCATACATCGCTGGCAGGAACACCAGCGTCAGCACCGTGCCGGCGAAGGTGCCGCCGATCAGCGTGTAAGCCAGCGTTCCCCAGAAGACTGAATGCGTCAACGGAATAAAGGCCAGGATAGCCGCCAGCGCGGTCAGGATCACTGGCCGGGCACGTTGCACCGTGGCTTCGACAACAGCGCAGTGTTCGTAGGCACGGCGCACGCGGGGGAAAGGGGCGAGGCTGAACGCCGCACGCTGCGCATTGGCGACTTGCGGAACCAGGCAGCAGTCGGCCAGGGTGGGCGCGTTGCCGACACACCAGCCACCGTCCGCGGGCAGCCACGGCTCCAAGGCGCCGAAGCCGGCCGTGAGCCAGTGTGCGACCCATTCGGCTTTGTCAGCGTCGGCAACACCAAGGCGGGCACTGAGATACTTCTGCACGCGCATATTGTTCAACGGGTGCAAGTCACAGGCGATGGTCAGCGCGAACTCCAGTACACGTATGCGAGCAGGACCATCGGCGGGAATCAGCCGGCACAGGCCATTTGCGATCGAGATGGTCGATGATCGCCAGTGATTGCGGCTGTGTATTGCTATGTATCAGGAACGGCAAGCGATACTTGCCCATACAACATCACCACAACGGGCGGTTGGCGTGTGATGAAATGTGGAGACTATCCTCGCGATCGCTCTGCCTGGCCCGCGTATCGAGGCAGCCCATCTATGAAAAAGGACAATGTCATGCGCCACAACCTGAAGTACTTTTCGGCGGTCGCCATTGCGGCGACATTCTGCATAAGCGCATCCGCGCAAACAGCACAGGATGCCGTTCGGCCACCTGCCATTCTTCCACTCAACGGCGAGCCAGCGCCTAAGCTGATAGCGTACCCGGCACTTGCCGAGCCGCTTGCGCGCGGTGTAGTCATCGTCCAATTCCGGACGGAGAACTTCCGCGTCATGCCCGTATTTGGCAAGCAGGCAGTTGATATCTCGCCACGCATCGGGCATTTGCACGTAACAACGGACGACGTTCGTGGCACTTGGGCACATACGAGTGAAGACCCGATCATCGTCGTCGGGCTCACGCCGGGGCCGCACAAGCTTCGGCTCGAGCTGGCTGACCCGAGTCACAAGATCCTGGCTACCGAGGTGGTTGCCGTCACTGTCCCAGATCTGAGAGTTTCGAAACCACATGAGCATTGATGTATTGTGCACCCGCCTGTCTCAGGCGGGTGCGCGGACTGCTTCAATGACGAATCTGCTCTAATTCGCCCAACGTAAACTCGCACGGTACCTGGAAGGGTTGCTTGCTAATGAGCGATGTTAATCTGTGCCTTGGTGGTGCGGGCTGCCGGCGCTTTCCGCGAGCTCTATCTCCATTCTTCTGAAGCCGCTCAGTCCGAGGCCGCCCCAGAGCCTAATACAACGAGGATGTTTACGGTTTGCCAAGCCATGCATCGCGCTTTAGAGGGCGCCCGTGAGCCCGACTGAGTGGATTTTCCCTGGGTCTCCGGACACGGACACCCCTTTGGTTGATAACCCCATTCTGCGCCTGAACTCTCTCGGTGGGCGGTAACGCACTGTGGGGGTGCTGCTCGTTGTAATGCTCAAAAGACTTTCGTACACCGTGCCAAAAGTGCCACGACGGCGACAATAAAGCTGTGATCCCGCCACGTGCTGCCTGGATAGTGGCTGCTACGGTTGCGACGTCGTGTTGACGATTGATCCTGCCCATACCGGTGGCCGCCGTTCGCGCCAAGGACATGCCGCTTCCAATTGTGCGGCCAGACGGAACAGCGTGTGCTCCCGCCCGAAGCCAGACATAAAATGCGAGCCGATTGGCAGATCCGATTGAGGGTCGATGGAAAGCGGCACTGACATTGCTGGCGTTCCCGTCACGTTCGATAACGCGGTAAACGGTGACTGGCTAAAAACGTGCGCAATCCAGTCAAGCCCATCGACGGATGTTCCTATCCGGTTGTATTCACCAATCCGAGGCGGAAGTCTGGGTAACGTCGGTGTCAGCAGAATGTCGTAGTTTCCGAAGAACCGCCCCAGCGCCCGTGTGACGGTATTCCTGACCTGCAATGCCGACAGGAGCTCTACGGCGCCAACCTCAATGCCGTATCGATAGAGCGCGAGCGTTGCCGGTTCGAGGTGCTTTTCATCCACTGTTCGTCCGGTGGCTGCGGCAATGTCGTTGATCCGGAGCGCTGCGTTGGCAGCCCAGATTTTCGCATTGCATTGCACAAATGCGTCCCAGCTCACACCTAAGTCTGGCGCTACTTCATGGACATGATGACCCAGGGACTCGAGTGTCCTGGCCACCTTGCTCAAGGCATCCGCAACCCCCGTGTCAGTACGCGCGGCACTGAATGGATTCATCATGAACCCGATCTTCAGATTTCCCGGCTGCTGTCGGATCTCCGACAGATAGCTGTCTTTGGGTGGGGCAATGTAGTAGGGCTCGCCCACGCCGCCGCCGTGGATGCCATCAAGCAGCGCTGCACTATCGCGCACCGTTCGGCTCACGGCAAAATGCACGCCCAGCCCGTTCCATACTTCGTCCACGTGGGGCCCGTTCGACACGCGTCCCCTGGTCGGCTTCAGACCGAACAGCCCGTTGCAGGCGGCCGGCACCCGTATCGATCCGCCGCCGTCCGTCGCATGTGCAATCGGAACGATACCGGCGGCCACCGCCGCTCCCGCACCGCCGCTCGATCCGCCCGCGCCATGCTGCAGACTCCAGGGATTTCTCGTCGGGCCGTACAGCACGGGTTCCGTCGTCGTGCTAACCGCCAGTTCTGGCATGGTTGTTCGCCCGAGCGTAATCAGGCCTGCCTGACGGAAGCTCGTCATTACGTACGAGTCTTCCTTTGCGACGGTTCCCATCGCCAGGCGACTGCACATTTCGCTCCTGCGTCCCTGCATGGTGACGCCGAGATCCTTGAGGAGAAATGGCACGCCACCTAGGGGTCTCGGATCGACACTCACGATGCCAGCTGACTGTATCTCCACCTCTTCGGGCCAGTAATCGAGCACAGCATTTACTTGGGGATTGACGGCCTCGATGGCAGCCAATGCGGCTAGCGCCACTTCCATTGCGGTCACTTCTCGCGTGGCGATGAGGTGATGCAGCCCCATGCCGTCAAGGGCGGTGTATTCGGCGAGTTTCATGTGACGTTCTCTTTCAGGGAGACATCGGGAGAGCGCGCATCGCAAGGGTTGCGTGTCTGACCGCAGGCAATGAAGGAGGGTTGTCCCGCATCGCCCCCGGCTGCCTCATAGTCGATTGCCTAGTGGCAGGCGGATCACTAGCCATAGGAATTTACTTCGCTTGACGCACGCTGGCCGGCATGGACGACTCGTGGCGAGGCGCAGTATCGCCCCTGGGCTTCAGGCGCAGGAACATGATGATGAATGCACACATCAGCAACATCGCCGCCATCAGCAGGAACCCGGGGTAGATGCTGCCGCTCACGGATTTCGACCAACCGATGATGGTTGGGCCGAAGAAGCCGCCAGACAGGCCAATCGTATTGATCAGGGCAATGGCTCCTGCTCGTGCGTTGCCCTTGATGTACGCGGGCGGAATCGCCCAAAAGACGATGTTGGCCATCCACATCAGGCCGGTAGCGACGGTAACGCATACCAGTGTCACTGCGAGATTGCCGTCGGCGAGGTACCAGGCAATGAAGCAAAGACTGCTTATGGCAGCCGGCACGGCGATGTGGATTCGACGCTCTTGACGCCTGTCGGAGCTGCGGCCGCCGAAGAAGATGGCAAACGCCGCTGCCACATAAGGAATCGCCGCATACCAACCGAGGGTCTGTGTGCTGGTGACGCCGGCGGATTTGATGATCGTCGGCAGCCAGAAGCTCAAGGCGTAGATCGGCGCGATGATGCACAGATAGGCTACCGCGAGGATGTACACCTTGGGATCACGCAGTACCATGAGAAACGATTCGTGCCGCCGGTCTGTAGCCGTGTTCGTTTCCGCGGCTAGCGCGCGTTTCTCCGTGTCGTTGAGCCATTTCGCGTTGGATGGGTCATCGACGAGCAGGAAGTAGGCCGCGACGCCAAGCACGAGGGTTGGGGCGCCTTCAATGAGAAACATCCATTGCCAACCTGCGAGGCTGGCCGTACCGGCGAAGGCCGTCATGATCCACGCCGACAGCGGCCCGCCCACAATTCCGCTGAAAGGACCCGCAAGCCAAACCATCGAAATTGCGCCGGCGATGCGGCTCGGACCATACCAGCGTGACAGGTAGAACAGGACGCCCGGCGCGAAGCCGGCTTCGAAGACGCCCAGCAGAAAGCGCAGGGCGTAGAACACCGGGACGCTTTTGACGAACACCATGCACATCGAGGTAATACCCCAGAGCACCATGATTCGGCTGAAGGTAAGCCGGGCGCCAACCTTGGGCAGCAAGAGATTGCTTGGTACCTCGAACAGGACATAGCCCACGAAAAATATTCCTGCCCCGATGCCGTAGGCGGCGTCGGAGAAGCCGAGGTCGCTCTGCATCTGAAGCTTTGCAAAGCCTACGTTGACTCTGTCCAGATAGGCGAACATGAAGCCGATGAACAGCAGTGGCAGCAGGCGCATATCTACTTTTCGATCGAGGGACGCACGGTCGGCCCCGCTCCCCGAATTTTGGTCCTTTTGAGACACAGACCTCTCCTTTGATTGGTGTGTATGGCGTCGCCACGGTGCGCAGCGGCGCCGGCATCCGTGGCCGAAATGGTTCTGGCGTCATCGCCTGGCAACTTCGCTTCGTGTCGACAAACACTTCACGGTGGCCGTGTGTCCGATGGCTGCCAGTGTGCGGCGTGCCGGGGTCGATATGGACGTTGGAACGGGTTATAGTTGTTCCGACATGATCGCGAGGATGGCGTCGCAGAGAACTTGCGCCCCAGCCGCGACATCGACTTCGCGCGCGTTCTCGGCCTCGTTGTGGCTGATACCCTTTTCGCAAGGCACGAAAATCATCCCAGTGGGAATATGTTGTGCGGTGTACTTGGCGTCGTGAGTCGCGCCGGAAACGATGTTCAGGAATTTCATGGCCCGACCGCCTGCGGCCTTGCGCACGGTTGCCACCACGCGGTCGTCGAACGTTACCGGCGTGGACCTCAACAGAACCTTCGCTGACACCGGGCAGCCTTCGATCTCGCCAGCGCAAAGTTGAAGGATCGTCTCGCCGGCACGCCGGAGGGAATCGGGGTCGGGATGCCGCAGATCGATATTGAATGTCACCCTGCCTGGCACGGTGTTGGGTGATCCCGGATAAACCTCCAGCCTTCCGACGGTGAAGCGCAGAATATCCTCGGGGTCGTCTATCGCGGCGCGAATGTATCCGATGAGCTTGGTCGCGGCCACCAATGCATCCTTGCGATGCCGCAGCGGTGTCGTGCCCGCGTGGGCCTCGGCGCCTAGCAGTTGGATCTCGTAGGCATGAAGTCCTTGAATGCCCGTGACAATGCCCACATCGCATGCCTGGTTCTCAAGGACGGGGCCCTGCTCGATGTGGGCTTCGATATAGGCAAAGCCGCTCATACCAAGCGGGCGCTCCTCCAGAACCGGAAACTCGGCGATCTGGGCCTTCAATGCGCGTTCCACATCGATCCCGCTGACGTCCTTGATGGCCAATGCGTCGGCCAGCGGCAGCGCGCCGGCCGCAACGGCGGAGCCCATCGTGGGGGGGGGGAACCTTGATCCCTCCTCGTTCATCCACACAACGAGCTCGATCTGGCGTTCGGTCTCAATGCCGTGATCGTCAAGCGTCTCGAGTACCTCGAAACCGGCAAGCACGCCGTAGACACCGTCGAATCTGCCTCCGGTCGGCTGGGAGTCAAGATGTGAACCCGTCAATACCGGACTGAGGCCCGGATTCCTTCCGGGGCGGCGGATGAACAGATTGCCGATCGGGTCAATCGACGTCTGATAGCCTCGCCTGGATGCCCACTGGAGCAATAACATCTTGCCCTGGGTGTCTTCCGCGGTGAGCGCCTGGCGGTTGACACCGCCTTTGGCCGTGGCGCCGATCCTTGCCATGGCGCAGACATGTTCCCAGAGCCGCTCGCTGTTGATGCGGGGACCGACGGGGGTAAGAGAGGAAGACGGAGTGGGGGCGTTCATCTGGCTGCTTGCCTGGTTGTGTGGCTTCGGGTGTGCACTGGTTACCGCGCTGAAGAACCTTGAGAGTTCATCTGCACGCGATGTTTGATTTGATCTGATGCCTCAGTCCAGTTCGACGCAGACTTCGATCTCCACGCAGGCTCCCAGCGGAATCTGTGCGACACCGAATGCCGACCGTGCATGTTTGCCGGCATCGCCGAACACGTCGACGAACAGCTCCGATGCGCCGTTGGTGACCAGATGCTGCTCGGTGAAGTCGGGCGTTGAATTGACCAGGCTCATGACCTTGACGATGCGTTTGACGCGATTCAGGTCGCCGGTGTGGGCCTGTAGCGTCGACAGCAGATCGATCGCGACCGCGCGGGCCGCTGCGCGCCCCTCGTCCGCCGACATCGTGGCGCCGAGCTTGCCAACCCACACGTTGCCGTTCTTCTTCGCAATGTGGCCGGAGAGGTAGACAAGGTTGCCGCTCTGCGCGCTCATGACGTACGCGGCAGCCGGCGCGCCTGCGGGGGACAGCTCGATATCGAGTGCTTTTAGTCTTTGGTGGATATCGTGTGATTGCATGATGCTTGTCGATGGAGGGCAAGATGACTGGCGCCACGGGGAGTCATCGCGAGTCATGTGGCGCCGGCGGGCCGGTTTCAGTCCGGCATCGGTTCGCGGCCGAAGGCCTCGAGTTCCCGCACCAGGGACTGCGCGGCCAGTTCGACCAGTACGCGGCCTTTCTCGCGCGTTGCCAGGCCTGGATCGGAACCGATGCGTCCGTCCGGGAAGCGGGCCCGGAAGTCGAGGGCTTCGCGGATCGGGCCGGTCGGCGCAATGGGCGGGGCATAGTCGGCCGACTTGACCGAATCGGGAAAGGCGTACTGCGTGATCGCAATTTCCGAAGGTGTGGCATGTGAGCCGTGGCCGGTCGGGAACTGGTCTCGTGCCAGTTCGCCCACACCTTCGAGATCCCACCAGTTGCAGACTTTCAGTGCGAAGCCGGCACGACGACGCGCAAAGCTTGCTTCGGCGTACAGCTCGGAGAACGCGGCATCAATCGACGAGACATTGCCGCCATGGCCGTTCAGGAACAGGATCTTTTCGAAACCATGCACCACCAGCGAGCGGGTCCAGTCGCCGATCGCGGCGATGAACGTCGACGGGCGCAGCGAGATGGTGCCGGGAAAGCCGAGGTGATGCTGTGCCATGCCGATGTTAAACGTGGGGGCCACGAGGATATCGGCGGATTTTTCCGATTCACGCGCAATGATTTCGGGACACAGCCAGTCCGTACCCAGCAGCCCTGTGGGACCGTGCTGTTCGTTGGAGCCGATCGGCACGACGATCGTGCGGCTGCGCTTGAGGAACTGCTCGATTTCGGACCAGGTGGAGAGATGTAGAAGCATGACGACTCCTTGTTACCGCTTCGCGGGCAGCTTGTTGGCAAGGATGATCAGTGCGGCGATGATTGGCAGCGCGGCCAGGATCAGCACACCGAGGTGAAGGTTGCCGGTGGCGGTCTTGGCCCATCCAATGATGGCCGGGCCCCAGAAGCCGCCCGATAGCCCGATCGTGTTGATCAGTGCGATGCCGCCTGCGGCCGCCGGGCCCTTGATGTATTCGGAAGGCATGGCCCAGAACACCGTGTAGGTCATCCACAGCGCGCAGGTACCGAGCGTGAGCAACATCAGCGATGCCGCAAGATTGCCGTCGACGAGGATGGACGCGGCGAGCAGCAATCCGCCGACGGTTGCGGGCACGGCACTGTGGAAACGGCGCTCCCCGACCCGGTCCGAGCGCCGGCCCATGTAGTACATGCCGAAGGCCGCGGCGACATAGGGCAGGGCCGAGTACCAGCCGAGTTGCACGGTGTCGTTCACGCCCTGGGCCTTGATGAAGGTCGGCAGCCAGAAGCTGATCGCATAGATCGCGGCGATGATGCAGAAGTACGCCAGGGCCAGCACATAGACCCGGACATCGCGAGCCACGGCCAGGAAGGAATGATTGTGCGCCGCGCTGGATCCGATTTCGTTGGCGAGCAGGCGCTTTTCCTGCTCGGTGAGCCAGGCGGCGTCGGCGGGACGGTTCGGCACGAAATACAGGGCGAGCACGCCGAGCAGGACGCAGGGCAGGCCTTCGACCAGGAACATCCATTGCCAGCCGGCCAGGCCACCGGTGCCTGAGAGCGCGGTGATTAGCCATGCCGAGACCGGGCCGCCGACAATGCCGCCGAGCGGGCCGGCAAGGAACACGATCGCAATGGCGCGGGCCATGCGCTGCGGCCCGTACCAGCAGGACAGGTAGTAGATCATGCCCGGTGCAAAGCCTGCTTCGAAGATGCCGAGCAGGAAACGCATGGCGTAGAACATCGGCACGTTGCGCACGAACAGCATGCAGGCCGAGGTGATGCCCCAGAGTACGAGGATGCGGCTGAAGGTCTTGCGTGCGCCAATGCGCGGCAGCACCAGGTTGCTCGGTATCTCGAACAGCACGTAGCCGATAAAGAAGATCCCCGCGCCCACGCCATATGCGGCATCGGAGAAACCGAGGTCGCCTTGCATCTGAAGCTTCGCAAAGCCGATGTTGACGCGATCGAGGTAGGCGAACAGGTAGCAGATCAGCAGGAATGGCATTAGCCGCCAGTTGATCTTGTTGTAGAGGGCAGAGGTGCCGTCTACTGCGCTTTCTCTCGGGATCGCCAGCACGCCAGTCTCCAATGTCTTTTATGTGTATCGCGTTGATGGATCGGATAGTGCCAGCGACAATGGCAATCTCCAACAGCAACCATGTCCACACTTCGTTGCCTTCAGGGCAACGCATCGGTATGGTGTAAAGTCTGTCATCGACCAAGTGGATGGTTCGACATGCGTGAAATCAATCAGCAGCGGCTGCGCTACTTCCGCGAAGTGCTCGAGCAAGGCACCATTCGAGGCGCTGCGGAGAATCTCAACACATCGCCATCGGTGATCACCCGGCAGATCCGGCTGCTCGAGGACGAACTTGGCACGACGCTGTTCGAGCGAGAGGCGCGTGGCGTCAGGCCGACCGAGGCCGCCGCGCATCTGCTTGAGTTCTGGCGCGACTACCGGTCACATCAGGAGAAGCTTGAGGACCAGCTCCATGCCCTCAAGGGTCTGCGGCAGGGGCAGGTCCAGGTGGTCCTGAGCGAGGGGTACGTCGATGCACTGGTCAATGAGGTGCTAGCGCCGTTCTGTGCGCAGTACCCGCTGCTCGACATCGGCATGGAGATCCTCGGCGTGGATCAGGTGCTCGACGCCGTGGCCGAAAGTCGCGCGCACATCGGACTTGCCTTCAATCCGCCACCACATCCGCGCATCGAGTATCTGGCGAGTTCGTCGCAGCCGGTCGGCCTGCTGGTGCGGCCCGACCATCCCTTGGCATTGCGTGGCGGCGCGGCCAGCGCCAAGGACATCTTGTCCTGGCCGCTGGCCATGATGCCGGCGTCATTCGGCGTCGGGCACGCCGCCAAGATGCTCGAATTCGCGGAGAACATTAGGATCCGGCCGACGCTGGTCACCAATTCACTGACGGCGCTCAAGCAGTTTGTTACCTACGAAAACTACATGACGCTGATCGGCGGCGAGTTCGCCGCGTATCGCGAAATCGCTGCCGGAACGCTCACGGTGGTGCCCATCGATCATCCGCTGTTCAGGGGCACCCAGGCGCGCGTGCTGGCCAAGGCCGGGCGGCCGCTACCGGCGGCGGCGCTCAAGCTGCTCGAACATATCCTGCGGGACATGCCGATGTTTGCGCAGGGCGGCCAGTAGCCGCCCGCTACGGCTCGCGCGACACCTCGACCAGGCAGCTCATCGCATGCCGTCCTTGTGTCAGATCCGACGTGCCTACAATCCGACGACCTGTTATTGCTCGACCGCGGCTACCCCATCAGTTCCTTGCGCAATAACTGTGGCCACGCCTCGATCGCCACCACCAGCGGCGTGCCTACGTTGAAGTTGCAGATGGTGCAGGACGGCCGGGTTACCCCGGTGCGACGCGGACTCAAAGGCAGCCTCCGCGTCGGTCTCGAAGACGATGTCCTCGAGACCGTCGATCAGCGCACGGTAGTCGTGGAGGGGCGGGATCGGGCCAACGCCGGGGCGCGGCACCGCGGCGGCGGCAGGCCGGCGCGGCGCGCGCCGGTTGGTGGCCGCGGCCTCCCTGGCGATCGGCAACTTCCGGCGCATGCAGGCAGGGCGCCGGGTAGCGCTGATCGAGGAGCGCACGGCCATGGCGCGCGAACTGCACGACTCGCTGGCGCAGTCGCTGTCCTAGGTCAGCCGCCTGCAGACCCTGGCCGACCGAGGGGACGCGCACGAGGGCCTGGAGGCGACCGCGGAAGAACTGCGCGACGGCCTGAACGGCGCCTATCGCAAGCTGCGCGAACTGATCACGACGTTCCGCACGCAGATCAATGTGCAGGGCCTGGCCGCGGCGCTGGAGGAGGCCCTTGATGAGTATGGCGCGCGCAGCAGCGTGGCCATGACGCTGGACAACCGGCTCAAGGGCTGCCAGCTCAGTGCCAACGAAGAGTTCCATATCGTGCAGATCGTGCGCGAGGCCCTCTCCAATGTCGTGCGCCACGCGGTCGCACGGCGGTAAATGACCTTCACAGTGTCCAGTGGAATATCCATGATATTCCTTATTCCTCGGCCTTTGCTGGCGCGTCAGGCGAGCTATTTTGGTGCATTGGCTCCTCCTCTGCCGGCAGCGTCGCAGCAATTCGGTCACAAGTGCGATGGCTGGCTAGCCCCAACATGCGGCTGACCTCATCACGTGAGCTGCCTGCCAGGAGATGGCGCCGGCAGAAGGTATTGCGCAACGTGCGGGGGCTTGGCTCTGCACCGGAGAACCCCATTGCGGCAAGTGCGGTGGCCACGATCCGACCGAAGCTCATGTCGCTGATCGGTCGACCATCGGGGGTGAGCGTGAAAAGTAGGTCGCCCTCGACGGGGAGGATCGAGCGGCGGGCACACCAAGTCCGCAGTACAGGTATCGCGAAGTCGGCGAGGTGAACCGTGCGCGCATCCCGTGCGCCGACACAAAAAATAGGGCGGGTTCGCATCTGCGATCAGATCTCTCAACGCGCTGCTCGCGCTTCCCCCGCTGTAATACCCGTTGCGAGGAATGCCGCGACGATTGCGCGGCTGCGCAAGCCGGCCAGATCCTCGGCAGGCGATAGAAGATAGGCCCACCTTGGTCGAGCGTCAGACGAGGTTTGTGATGCTGGTGAAGGTCGCCAGCAAAGACAGCGAGACAGTCGTCAATGCACTCATCAAGCATGTGCGCAAACTGCCCCAGGAGCTCTACAAATCGCTGACGTGGGATCACGGAAAAGAGATGGCCGATCACAAGCGCTTTACCGTGGCCACGGATATCCAGGTCTACTTCTGTGACCCTCGGGCCGCGAAGCCATTCAGGTCCGCGTCGACTTTGATCCGGGCGCCTTCGCGCCGAAGCACTCGCACCCCGGCGAAGAGATCGCCCACGTGCTGAAGGGAACCCTTGAGTACCAGCTTGGCGACCAGAAGCCGGTCACGCTGAAGGCGGGGGATTCGCTTTTCATTCCGGCAGGCACGCCGCATTCGGCCAGGAATGTTGGAAGCGGCGAGGCTTCGGAACTCGCGTCTTATATCGTCACGAAGGGCGCCCCTCTCGTGGTGCCGGGCAAGTAGGGCAGGGGAAGCCAGCTGGCCGGCCGGGCCGTCGTGAATTCGTTGACAGGTACTTCAGCACGTAGCAATTCCCTTCCGCAAGCCGGAACGCGCCATTTGCGCGGGTTCTGGCGGCGCCTGGATTCCAAGCCGGGTTGCAAGGTCCGACTTCCGGAAGCCTCGCACCTGACGGGCAAGGAAGTCGTTGCCATGACCGGCATCTCCACACCGCACAGCACCCATCGTGCTGCATCGCATTGGCTTCACGTGGGAGGCGCTCCTCGACGACAGCAGCGCCGCGACAAGCGATGCGTGATCGGGTTTACTTGCCGAGAATGGACTTGTTGCGGGCGTCGATGATCTCAGCCGTTCGCTCGGTCGCGCCGTCGCCGGGTTCCAGGCGGACGTCGCGCAAGCCCAGCGTGCGGGGACCCACGCGCAATGCGACCGGTTCGACCGGTTCGCCGGTGCTGTCCTCGACGAGGCGGATGGGCGTGCGTTGGGTGCACCATTTATCGCCCCATTGCATCAACCCCGCGATGACAGGATAGAGCGCCTCGCCCTTTTCCGTCAGCCGGTACTCGGTGCGCCGTTCCGCGCCCTCGGCGATCACCTTCGCCAGCACCCCGTGCTCAATTAGGGTGTTCAGCCGCGTGGCGAGCACATTTCGAGCGATACCCAGGCGCTGCTGGAAGTCGTCAAAGCGCGTAGTGCCCATCATGCACTCTCGCACGATGAGCAGGCTCCACCATTCGCCGACCTGCTCCAGCGCGCCAGCCACGGAGCAGTTCATCCCTGTGAAAGTCTTGCGGTGCATAAGCGGACGTCTTGCGTTACATAACACTCATCCTAGACGAGAAAGTTGCATGAAGCAACTCAATGAGCTATCGTAAGTTTCATCAAGAAACTTTTGTGGGATGCGTCCCGTCACGATTTCCCAACGCGCGGCTCGATGTGCCGCAGAGGACATTCACATGGATAAACGTCTGATCGTTCTGGCCAGCGGCATGTTCGCGATTGGCACGGACAGCTTCGTGGTGGCTGGCGTGCTGTCGCAGGTTTCGGCTTCGCTTGGTGTATCGGTGGCGCTGGCCGGCCAGATGGTGACGCTGTACGCGATCAGCTATGCGCTGCTGTCACCGGTCATCGCTGCGGCGGCAGCGAACTGGCCACGCAAGCGGTTGCTGCTCACGGGGCTTGCGGTGTTCGTGGTGGGTAACGTGGTGACCGCTGTGGCGCCGAATATCGAGCTCGTGCTGGCCAGCCGGCTCATCGCGGGCCTTGGCGCCGCCATGTTCAGCCCGACCGCGACGGCCACTGGCGCGTCGCTGGTGCCGCCGGAGCAGCGCGGGCGCGCGCTGGCCATCGTGATCGGCGGTCTGTCCAGTGCAACGGCGCTGGGTGCGCCGCTGGGCACCTTCATCGGCGGCGCGCTGGACTGGCGCGCGACGATGTGGTTCGTGGCCGCCGTCGGCACGCTGGCCGGGCTGGGCGTAGCGTGGCGCCTGCCGGAGATCCCGACGCCGCCGGCCATCAGCCTGTCGCGCCGCCTTGCACCGCTGGCGGACACTCGCGTGCTGTTGACGCTGCTGACGACCTGGATGATCTATGCGGGCCTCTTCCTCGTCTACACCTACATCGGCCTGAGCTTCGACCGTGCCACTGGCGGTGACCCGCTCGTGCTGGCGGCCTTGCTGCTGCTGTGGGGCGTGGCGGCCACCGTCGGCAATCTTGCCGCGGGCGGCCTGACCGACCGCTACGGCAGCCGCCGCATCATCAACGCGGCCATCGCCGTGCTGGTCATCGACTTCGCCCTGTTGCCGCTGACGTCGGCATCGCTGGTGACCGCGGTCCCCGCGCTGATCGTCTGGGGCGTGTGCGGCTGGGGCGTGCTGGTCCCGCAGCAGCACCGGCTTATCAGCATCACGCCGGCTGCCTCGCCGCTGCTGTTGGGGCTGAACTCGGCGGCGATCTACGTTGGCGTATCGATGTCAGGCGTCATCGGCGGCGCGGCTATCGCCTCGTTCGACCGTCATGCCCTTGGTCTCGTGGGTGCGGTCTTTCTGGCGGTGGCACTGTTTGTCGCCGAATGGGCGCGGCAGCGGATCGCGCGGCCGCAAGCGGGACCGGCCGGCGTGGTCGCCGCCACACCCGGTTCGGCCAACTGAAGCCGAGCAGGGAATCCCGGCAGGCGCGCGACGCGCTGCCGGACGAATCACCGATGAACTAATGGACGGATTGGGCAGCAGAGCATGGCAGACAGACAGAACGGCCGGGCCGGCAGGCGGCGATGGCTATTGGCAGGTGGGGTACTGGTCGTGACGACTGGCACGCTGGTGACAACGATGGCATTGAAGGACACGCGTGCGGCAACAGCTCCGGCAGCGCCTCAGGTGTTCCAGCAGTTCCTTCTTCAGCGCACCGCGGGCCTGTATGTAGAGGCTACGATAGATCGTCTCGTGTGACACCTGGTAGCCCTTGTTGACCGCATATGCGTGCTTGAGCCAGCCTGCAACTTGCTCAGGCGACCACTGCAACTGAAGCTTGCTTGCCACAACCTGTGCAAGTATCCGATTCCTGACGAGCTTACATGTCTTTGGACGCCGGCCGGCTACGGTGTGCAGGTTGTCCAATGGCTGTCGGATCGTGCGGCGCGACTCGAACGCGCATTCGAGCCGGTAGGGTATTCCCCCGTTTCTAGCGGTCGCTGGAAGTAGAGGCTAGGCCAAGTTGGCCGATCGTTGTTTCGGTGTGATGCGACCAAGCGCCATATTCGGGCGTTCGTGATTGTAGGACCATAGCCATTTGTCGCGTACTCCCGGACCTCGGCGACGGTTTCGAACAGGAAATGCGCCAGCCAGTCATACCGCACGGTCCGGTTGTACCGCTCGATATAGGCGTTCTGTTGAGGCTTGCCCGGCTGGACGAACTGCAACCGGATTCCCCGCTTGTCTGCCCAGTCCTTCAGCGCTTCGCTGACATACTCCGGGCCGTTGTCGCACCGAATCGCCTGCGGCGGCCCTCGCCACTCGATGACCTGATCCAGGGCGCGGATCACTCGTGGTGACGGCAGCGGGAAGTCCTCGTCGATGCACAGACCCTCTCGGTTGAAGTTGTCAATGACATTGAACAGCCGGATGCTGCGGCCAGTCGGCCAACTGGTCGTGCATGAAGTCCATCGACCAGCTTTCGTTCAGCGCCAATGGCACTGCCAACGGTTCGGGCTGCTCACGCACCAGCCGCTTTCGGGGCTTGATGCGCAGGTTCAACTCCAACTGCCGGTAGATGCGATAGACGAAGGCTTGTGGTTCCAGCCGAAGCCTTTGACGTTGCGCAGGTAGAGGAAGCACAGACCGAAGCCCCAATTACGCTGGTTGTGCGTCAGCTTGACCAGCCAATCGGCGATGACCTCGTCCTCCGCCGAGCTCTTGGCCTGATACCGGTAGCACGTCTCGCTCACGCCGAAAGCTGCGAGAGGCTGTCTTGACCGTCAGAGCGCGTTCTCGCACTGCACGCATGGCCATCTCATGTCGGTGAGATGGCCTTACCACTTTTTCTCGATGGCTTCCTTCAGGACATCCGCCTTCAGGCGCTCCTCGGCATACATCTTCTTGAGGCGGGCATTCTCGGCTTCCAGTTCCTTCATCCGGGTCATTAGCGCTGCATCCATGCCGCCATACTTGGCTCGTCATTTGTAAAAACTGGCGCTACTCATGCCATGTTCCCGACAGAGCTCCGGAACCGGCGTACCGGCTTCGGTCTGTTTCAAGATGGCGATGATCTGGCTGTCCGTGAATCGGGGGGTCTTCATGCAAAATTTCCTAAGGTACCGCTGCTAGAAAATTCTACTTCCCGCGAGGCTTACTTTACGGGGGGAATACCACCGGACGCGATGCCGCGCACAGCGGATCGACGACATGCTCGCGCGTGGCCAGCCCTTGCCGATGGAGTTCCGCAATCGCATGATCTACTACGTCGGGCCCGCCGATCCTGTGCGTGACGAGGTAGTAGGCCCTTGCGGCCCGACCACATCCACACGGATGGACAAGTTTGCCGGGCGCATGCTGGCTTCCACCGGCTTGCTCGGCATGATCGGCAATGCCGAGCGCGGGCCGGAGGCGATCAGCGCGATCGTGAAGAACGGCTGCGTCTATCTGGCAGCAACCGGTGGGGCTGCCTATCTGATCTCCAAGGCGGTCAGGTTCTCGCGTGTCCTTGCGTTTGGCGATCTCGGCATGGAAGCCATCTACGAGTTCGATGTGGAGAACCTGCCCGTGGTTGTCGCCGTGGATGCCGGCGGCAACAGTGTCCACGAAAGCGGGCCGCGTACCTGGCGCATCGTGCCGGCAGGATGCTGACGCGGTCGCGCTTGGACACTACCCCGCATCTGCAGGACCGCGGCAAACCGTGGAAGCGATTCGCACCGGCACTCTGCGAGCCGCTTGCTTCGCAGGCCTGCCTTCGCGCTCACGGCCCCCGTTTCTGTCACACGCTGCTGGCTTCGTATGAAAATCAGCGTGCTAGTGGGGAAATGCAGCATCGCGCGCGTCCTGTTGCGGCTTCCCCAGCTCCCTGCGGTAGCGGTTCAGGTCCTGCACGCTTTCAAAGGTGCGCTCGAACAGCAGCGACATATTGTGCAGGATCCGTTCGATGACCTTCTTCTCCCAGCCTTCGTCGAAGCGGATCTGCTCGTCCAGCCATTTTCCCAGCCAGTCCGGGTCGGGCAGGCGCGACTGCACGGTGTCGTTGGGGAACAGCGCCTTGTTGACGTGCAGGCTGGTCGGGTGCAGCGGTTTTTCGGTGCGCCGCGCCGATGCCATCAACACGCCGATCTTGGCAAACGCGGCGCGCGCGGTGTCGCCGAACTGGGCCAGGTATTTCTTCATGTAGCGCAGGTAGGCGCCGCCGTGGCGGGCTTCGTCCTGCGACAGGGTACGGTAGATATGCTTGATCACCGGTTCCGAGTGCCATTCGGCGGCACGGCGGTACCAGTGGTTCAGGCGGATCTCGCCGCAAAAATGCAGCATCAGCGTTTCCAGCGGCGGCGCCGGGTCGAATTCGAAGCGCACCGCATGCAGCTCTTCCTCGGTCGGCACCAGGTCCGGGCGGAAACGGTGCAGGTACTCCATCAGCACCAGCGAGTGCTTCTGCTCCTCGAAGAACCAGATGCTCATGAACGCCGAAAAGTCGGAATCGTGGCGGTTGTCGCGCAGGAACATCTCGGTGGCGGGCAGGGCCGACCATTCCGTGATCGCGTTCATGCGGATGGTCTTGGCCTGGTCGTCTGTCAGCAGGCTGGCGTCGAAGGTGTCCCAGGGGATGTCCTTGTCCATGTGCCAGCGGACCGCTTCCAACGATTTGAACAGTTCGGGGTAGAGCATGCCAATAGCTTGAAAATGGTAGTGAAAGTGGCGTCTCAAAATCTGCGTCGGCGAAGCAGGGCCAGCGAGCTGGCCCTGTCCCGCGACCGACGGCCCGGTCATGCGTCGCCCTGGCCCTCGACTTGCGGCGCACGGCGGAAGCTGATGGCGAGGCGGTTGAATGCATTCATCAGACTGATCGCCATGGTCAGGTCAGCGAGTTCCTTTTCACTGAAGACGGCAGAGGCCGCTCCAAATGCGTCGTCCGGGACATGTGTCTCGGAAACGCGGGTCACGGTCTCGGCCCACGCCAGTGCGGCCTTCTCGCGGTCACTGAAGAGGGCGCCCGCTTCGTGCCAGACCTGCACGAGCGCGAGCTTGCCGACCGACACGCCCCTCTTCACCAGGTCTCGCGTGTGCATGTCAAGGCAGTAGGCGCAGCCGTTGATCTGGCTGACACGCAGGTAGACCAGCTCCACCAGGACATCATCGAGTCCGGACTGCATGACGTAGCCGTAGACACTGCCGAATGCCTTCACGCCACCCGGGGCGGCCTTTGTGTAGTCCAGTCTCATTTCGCGCTCCTTTCGTAAGTGGTCAGGTCCTTTTCGCCGCTGTCCACGATAAACACGGCCAGCAGCTTGGCGGGCTTTGACTTGCTCGCGTTGCGGCTGACGGCATGGTGCGAGCCCGGCTCTTCATGGAAGCTCTCGCCCGCCTTGTAGACCCGTTCCGGCCCGTCATCGACCTTGCTGGCGATGCTGCCCGAGACGACATAGGCATAGATGAATGCCGACTTGGCGTGGTAGTGAGGCAAGGACGAGGCGCCGGGTGCGTAATCCACTTCCAGCGCGATAAGTGACTTACCGGGTATGTTGGGGATGGCCCGGGAGAAGTTCTCCTTGACCGTGTCACCGGTTCCATGTGCGGCTGCGGCGACGGGAAATGCCATCACGGTGGCGGCGAGAAAGGGCAAAAGAAGGTGTTGGGCTTTCATGTCTGTTTCCTTGGCAAAACGCGTGAAGCGGGTAGTGTGGATGCCGGTCTGCGGCTTTCAGTCCCGGGACGCCTTTCCGTTATGGGAGGCACAGCCTCAGGCGAGCCGAGGCAGCGATTTGTTGGGCGGCCCCGAAGCCTTGCTGGCTTCATCCCCCGCGCCGGTCTCGCCGGCGCGGCTTGGCGTAGCGGAAACGCCGCTCAGGTCCTGGCCGGCGATCAGCGTATCGCGGAGGCTGCGGGTGTGACCCGGTTGCGTCGATACGCCTTTCAGGTCGTGGCCGGCAGTCATGGGGCGGCTGGTCGCCCAGGCCAGGTCGGAAGCGGATGCCCATGCGGTCACGCCGGCGGACAGGATCGCGGTGGCGCCAAGTGCGCTGATCCAGTGGATCGGTTTCATAGTGAACTCCGGTTGCTTTAACTACGATCATTATAGTCGTAGTAACGATAGTCGATCGTCCATCGAAGTGCAAGCGAGCACATGGACTGCGCCGAGACAAGCATCGGGAAAAGATCTTGCAGCTCTGTTTCCCGTCAAGTGCCAGACATGAACAGCCCATGGTTTGCCCTGAAGTCTCCGCGATAACTAAGACTTGTAAAGTCGTAGTTATCGCCTATGCTGGTTTTCACCGAATTCCTTAACGGAGACTTGCCGTGACCGCCACGCAACATGACGAAATCGCATTGACAATTGATCCACGGGACGACGACCCTCAGGAGACAGCCGAATGGCTGGAAGCCCTGGAGGGCGTCCTCGGCAACGTCGGGCCGGCACGTGCGCACTATCTCATCGAGCGGCAGATTGCCCATGCGCGGCTGCGCGGGCAATTGCAGCCGCACTCTGGCGGCACGCCTTACGTCAATACCATTGCCGTCGACCAGCAACCACGCATGCCAGGCGACCGCGAGATTGAGCGACGCATTCGCTCCTATACCCGGTGGAATGCCATGGCGATGGTGGTGCGGGCCGGCAAGACTTCGAATGTCGGCGGGCATATCGCCTCGTTTGCCTCCGCGGCCACGCTCTATGACGTGGGCTTCAGCCATTTCTGGCGCGCGCCCACAGCGGATCACGGCGGCGACCTTGTCTTCGTGCAAGGCCACGTGGCGCCCGGCATCTACGCGCGCGCGTTCCTGCTCGGCCGGCTGGATGCCAAGCAACTCGACAACTACCGGCGCGAAGTCGGCGGGGAAGGGCTGTCCTCCTACCCCCACCCGTGGCTGATGCCCGATTTCTGGCAGTTTCCCACCGTTTCGATGGGGCTCGGCCCGTTGATGGCGATCTACCAGACCCGTTTCATGAAGTACCTGCAGGCGCGCGGCATCGCGAAGACCGATGACCGGAAGGTATGGGTATTCCTTGGCGACGGCGAAATGGACGAGCCCGAGTCCCTGGGCGCGATCGGCATGGCGGCCAGGGAGCGCCTGGGCAACCTTGTGTTCGTCGTCAACGCCAATCTTCAGCGCCTGGACGGGCCGGTGCGCGGCAACGGCAAGATCGTGCAGGAACTGGAAAGCATCTTCCTGGGCGCTGGCTGGCGGGTGATCAAGGTGCTATGGGGTGGCCGCTGGGACGACCTGTTCGCACGCGACAAGAGTGGGGCGCTGGCACGGCGCATGATGGAGGTCGTCGACGGCGAATACCAGACCTACCGTTCGAAATCCGGGGCATACCTGCGCGAGCATTTCTTCAATACGCCTGAGCTGAAGGCGCTGGTGGCCGACTACACCGACGATGACCTCTGGAGCCTGGACCGCGGCGGCCACGATCCGGTGAAGGTCTTTACCGCATTCGCTGAGGCCGCGCGCGGCAGCGACGTGCCGACCGTGATCCTGGCCAAGACCATCAAGGGCTATGGCATGGGCGACCAGGGCCAGGCCTCCAACGTCAACCACCAGCAGAAGAAGGTGCAGCGGGAGGCCCTGCTGGCCTTGCGCGACAAGTATGCATTGCCCGTTGCGGATGCGGAAATCGAAGACGTCCCGTATATCAGCTTGCCCGAGGGATCGAAAGAGCTCACCTACATGCGCGGACGCCGCGAGGCGCTGGGCGGCTACCTGCCCGCGCGGCGCCAGAAAGCCGCATCGCTGCCGGCGCCCGCCTTGTCGGCATTCGACGCGCTGCTCAGGGCCACGCCCGAAGGGCGGGGCATGTCGACCACGATGGCCTTCGTTCGCATCCTGGGCACGCTGCTGCGGGACAAGGAACTGGGCCGGCGCATCGTGCCGATCGTACCGGACGAGTCCCGCACGTTTGGCATGGAAGGACTGTTCCGGCAGATCGGCATCTGGAACCAGGACGGCCAGCGCTACACCCCGCAGGATGCCGAGACGCTGACATCCTACAAGGAGTCGACGACCGGCCAATTCCTGCAGGAGGGCATCAATGAAGCGGGGGGCATGGCCGACTGGATCGCTGCCGCGACATCGTACTCCACGCATGGCGAGCCCATGGTGCCGTTCTATATCTTCTACTCCATGTTCGGCTTCCAGCGCGTGGGCGATCTCGCCTGGGCGGCGGCCGATATGCGGGCGCGCGGCTTCCTGCTGGGCGGAATCTCCGGACGGACCACGATCAACGGCGAAGGCCTGCAGCACGAGGATGGACATTCGCTGCTGTGGGCATCGTCGGTGCCGAACTGCATCAGCTATGACCCGTCGTTTGCGTACGAGTTGGCTGTGATCGTACAGGACGGCCTGCGCCGCATGGTGCAGGAGCAGGAAGACGTCTACTACTACATCACCGTCATGAACGAGACCTATGCGCAGCCGGCCATGCCGGCCGGCCCGAGCGTCGCGCAGGATATCCTCAAGGGCATGTACGCCTTCAGCAAGGCAGAATCTGCCGAATCCTGTCCGCGCGTGCAACTGATGGGCGCCGGCACCATCTTCAATGAGGTCATCGCCGCAGCTGCATTGCTGCAGCAGGACTGGGGCGTCGCTGCGGATGTGTGGGGCGTGCCGGGCCTGACGGAACTGGCACGCGACGGCCGTGCGGCCGAACGGCACAACCTGCTGCATCCCGAGGCGCCGCCGCGCGTTCCGCACGTGACCCGGCGGCTGCAGGATGCGCCGGGGCCGGTCATTGTCGCGACCGACTATATCCGTGCGCTCGCGGACCAGATTCGCGCCTATGTGCCGCAGAAATTCGTCGTGCTGGGCACTGACGGGTTCGGCCGCTCCGATACCCGCGCGGCGCTGCGCCACTTCTTCGAGGTGGATCGCCACTGGATCGCGATCGCGGCATTGAAGGCGCTGGCGGATGAGGGGACCATCCCCGGCACTCGCGTCTCGGAAGCGATTCACAAGTACGGGATCGATCCGGAGAAGCCGAACCCGCTGCATGCCTGAACGATGGGCCATCGGGCAGGGCAGCCGCAAGTTCGGCTGGGACCGGCGCGATCCGAGGCCGGGTTCGATGACGGCCGGCACCGAGATCGTCGGCTACGGCATGGCGGTGTGCAACTGGGACGCCTGGCGCTCGCCAGCCGAGGCTCGTGTCCTCCTGCGCAGCGATGGCACCGCCGCGGTGATCTGCGCAATCCAGGACATCGGCACGGGCATGTACACCATCGTTGCGCAAACGGTCAGCGAACTGACCGAGCTGCCATTTGAAAAGATCGATGTCAGGCTGGGCGATTCGGCGTTTCCGGCGGCTCCGGTAGCCGGCGGTTCGTGGGCGACGGCCAGCGTGCTCCCGGCCGTTGCCGAGGCCACGCGCAACGCGATCGGTCAGCTGCGCACGTTCGCGACGCAGAATGGCCGCCTGACCGACGGCAAGCGCGCCGTCGATCATGCCTCGATCCTCAATGCTCAGCGTTTTGCCAGCGCGGAGGGCTTTGCCCGGACCGGCGGCACACCGACCGACAAGCTGTCCTGCACGTCTTTCGGCGCCCACTTCGTTGAGGTGCGCTGGGATCCCGGCATTTCACGGTTGCGCGTCGCCAGGGTCGTGAGCGCGATCGATGTGGGGCGGGTCATCAACCCGGTCACTGCGCGCAACCAGGTGGAAGGCGCGATCGTGATGGGCGTCGGCATGGCTTTGTTCGAAGCCACCGAGTATGACGGACGCGACGGCATGCCGGGCAACAACAACTATGCTGAGTATGCCGTTCCGGTCCATGCAGACCAGCCGGGGATCGACGTGATCCTGCTCAACCATCCCGACCTCGAATTCAATGAATTCGGCGCGTGCGGCATTGGGGAGATCGGGATTACCGGCCTTGCCGCCGCTGTCGCCAATGCGGTATACCACGCCACCGGCAAGAGGATTCGGGATCTCCCCATCACGAAGGAGAAGCTGATGGCGTAAGCGTGTCACGGACGGACACTCTCCGACCGCTCCATGGAGTTCGCTATGCGCCACGTAGCCCTAGCCCTGTATCCAGGCTTCCAGGCATTGAACCTGGCGGTCTCGACGGTGCTGGAATTTGCCAACCGCTCGCTCGCACAGCCGATGTACGAGGTTCACCTCTGTCCGAACATGGCGGGTTGGTGCCGAGTTCAGGGGGGGTTTTCGGTCAGCACCGAGCCGTTCGGCAGGCGCCGCTTCGATACGGTGCTGGTAGTGGGAGATAACGACGTCCTGCCCGCGCCGCCCGCACTGGTGATATTCCTGCGGCGCGCTGCGCGGACCTCGCGGCGCATTGGCGCCACCTGCACCGGCGCCTTCAACCTGGCGGAGGCTGGGCTGCTGGACGGCCGCCGCGCCACTACGCACTGGTACTACGCGGAGCAGTTGCGCCGGCGCTTCCCGGAAGTCGGGGTGGAGGAAGACCGCATCTTCATCATCGACGGCCCGGTCTGGACCTCGGCCGGCATGTCGGCCTGCATCGACCTAGCGCTGGCGCTTGTGGAGAAAGATGCCGGGGGCGCCGTTGCGCGCGATGTCGTCAGGAAGCTCGTCGTGTATCACCGCCGGGCCCGGCGGGCAGTCGCAGTTCTCGGCGCTGCTGGACCTGGAACCGCGCTCTGACCGCATCCGTGCCGCGCTGGACTTTGCGCGGCAGAACCTGCAGCGGGAGCTCTCGGTGGATCAACTTGCCTAAGCGGCGCACCTGAGCCCGCGCCAGTTTGCCCGCGCATTCCGGGATGAGACCGGGCAGACCCCGGCCAAGGCCGTGGAGCACCTGCGCGTGGAAGCGGCCCGGCTGATGATGGAAAGCGGCCGCCACGCCATTGACGTGGTCGCGCGGGATACCGGCTTCGGCGACCGCGAGCGCATGCGGCGGGCATTCCTGCGGGCATTCGGGACAGCCGCCGCAGGCAATCCGGCGCATGGCGCGCGGCGATGCGTTGCAGGTCGCGTAGCCGTCGTATTCCGCGACGTACTGGCGGAAAATGCCGGCCATGCGCGGAAATACCGTTCAGTAAAGGTATCAACCACCACGGTCATTACCGCGAAGGCGGGACAATGCGCACAGCGCATTGGACGTCCAAGGGACTGCCCGAAGGGCGAACGTAGCGAGCAATCCAGCGTCTTTCACGTCCCCTTCGGGGATGAAGTCACTGGGTTCCCGCCTACGCGGGAACGACGGTGGTTCGCTGAACGGCATTAGGCCATGCGCGGACCGTTCAGGTTACCTGGGAACTACCGCGCAACGCCGTACCGGGCCGCGGGCTGGTCGCGCGACAGGCTGGGGCCGAGCGCGGCACGTGCAGCCTCGAACGCTTTCCAGTCGGCTTCGTCAGGCAACGATGGCACGGTAATCACTTCACCCAGGTCGAGCCCGGCCAGCGCGGCATCGACCAGGTCGTCGCCGCTCATCACGATGCCTTGCGGCAGGTTCTCGACCGGCTGGCCCGCAATGTCCCAGAACTCGGTCCGCGTCGCGCCGGGAAGCACGGCCTGCACGCGTACCCCCTTGCCGGCGAGCTCATGCTGCAACGACTGGGTAAAGGCCAGCACGAACGCCTTGGAGCCGCCATAGGCGCCATTCAGGATCTCGGGCGCCACCGCGACGACCGACGCGATATTGATGATGGCGCCTTCGCCGCGCGCCACGAATGCCGGCGCAGCGGCATAGGTCAGGCGAGTCAGAGCCGTGACGTTGAGCTCGATCATCGCCTGCATCTTGTCGACATCCGACACCAGCAACGGTGCCGCGGCGCCAATGCCGGCATTGTTGACCAGCGTAGTGATGCTGGCATCGGTGCGCAGCAGGTCTTCGATGCGCCGGACATCGGCAGGCTGGCCCAGGTCAGCGGTCACGATCTCGACCGAGCGGCCAGTGTCGTCGGCGATCCGGCGGGCCAGCGCCTCGAGCCGGGATCGGTTGCGTGCCACCAGGGTCGTGGCCGCGGCGGGCGAGGCGGTCTGCATAAATGGCGCCGATGCCGGAAGATGCGCCGGTGATGAGGGCGGTGCCGGCGTGGATGTCAGTCGTCATGTCAAAGCTCCTGGTTCTCTGGAGGGAAGTCTCACCGGCTGGCCGGCTGCGTGAGTTCAAGATTAGGTGCGCAAGGTCATGGCGCCAATGTCATAGATACCACCTTTCCTGCCACCACCGCCGAGGGTGCTTTCACGGGAAGGAAGGGGTCCACATGACCCGCGCGCGGTATCCACCGACGATGGCGGTGTCCCGTGAGTAAATAAATATGTATCGGACTGTGGCGTTTGCTGTACCGGATACAGTGCGATACACGGAGAATCGCCGGCACTCATACAATGGCGTCGACGCAGACTGGCGGTTCACCGTACTTTTCCGAGGGGATAGAGATGGATGCACACGTCGACCATATCTTGGTTGTCGATGACGACCGGGAAATCCGGGAGCTGGTATCGACCTATCTGGCCAAGAATGGGCTGCGCGTGACCGTTGCGCAGGATGGCAGGCAAATGTGCGCGATCCTGGAGGCCAATGCCGTCGACCTGATCGTGCTGGACGTGATGATGCCGGGCGATGATGGCCTGATGCTGTGCCGTGAACTGCGGGCCGGCAAGCACAAGACCACCCCGGTCCTGATGCTGACCGCGCGCAGCGACGAGACCGATCGCATCCTCGGCCTTGAAATGGGTGCCGACGACTATCTCCCCAAGCCTTTCGCCGCGCGCGAGCTACTGGCCCACATCATCGTCGCGCTGAGTGGCGCGGAATACCGCTTGCTGCGCGTGTTTGTCGACCATCCGCAGCGCGTGCTCAACCGTGACCAGCTGCTCAGCCTCACGCAGGGCCGCGAAGCGGAAATGTTCGAGCGATCGGTCGACCTGCTGGTCAGCCGGTTGCGCCAGCATCTCAAGGACGATGCGCGCGAGCCCCGCTACATCAAGACCGTGCGCAGCGAGGGCTACGTGTTCTCGATGCCGGTAGCGATCCGGGAGGCGCAGCAGTGAACCTCCGGGCCTTGCCGTGGCCCCGCACGCTGGGCGCGCGGCTATTCCTGATCCTGCTGGCCGGGCTCGTGGTGGCCCATGGCCTGTCGTTCGGCGTGCTGTTTGCGGAGCGCTACATCACCGCGCGCCAGGTTATGCTCGGCACGCTGGAAACCGACGTATCAACGTCGATCGCGATTCTCGACCGCGTGCCGGCGGCGGAGCGGCCGCAGTGGCTGCGGCATGTCAACCGCGGCAACTACCAGTATGTGCTCGGGCCGGGCCTGCCGGGCGTGCCGGAGATGAGCGCGCAGGCCCAGGAGATCGCCGACCGCATTACCGAAGCGAGCGGCGGCCGCTTCCCCGTCAGGGTCGAATCGATCCCGGGGCAGGGCAAACGCTTGCAGGCGCACCTCACCCTCAGCGATGGCAGCCCGCTGACCATCGACGTGCATCCGAAGCCGCCCGCGATCGCGCAATGGCTGCCCTATGTGCTGGTGCTGCAGCTGTTGCTGCTGGTGCTGTGCTGCTGGCTGGCGGTACGGCTGTCGCTGCGCCCGGTGGTGGCGCTGGCCAATGCCGCCGACGCGCTCGACCCGAACGCCGCGAGCGAGCCGCTGGCCGAGACCGGTCCGACTGAACTGGTGCGTGCCGCGCGCGCGTTCAACGCCATGCGCGAGCGCATTGCACGCTTTGTCGAGGAGCGCGTGCAGATCCTGGCGGCAATCTCGCACGACCTGCAGACGCCGATCACGCGCATGAAGCTGCGCGCCGAGATGGCGGAGGATTCCGAAGACAAGCGCAAGCTGGTGCACGACCTTGCCGAGATCGAGACGCTGGTCAAGGAGGGGCTGACCTATGCGCGCGCCATGCATGGCGACGGCGAAAAGGCATCGCGGATCGATATCGGGTCCTTCGTCGAGAGCCTGGTCTACGATTACCAGGACACCGGCAAGGCCGTCACTATCCGGCAGAATACCGGCGGCGCCATCCTGACGCGCCCGCACGCTCTGCGCCGCATCCTGACCAACCTGACTGACAACGCCATCAAGTTCGGCGGGGCGGCGGAACTGAGAGTGCGCCGCGACGGCGCCGCGGTGGTGATCGGCGTGCTTGATCGCGGGCCCGGCATCCCGGCAGAGAAGCTCGAATCCGTGATACAGCCGTTTGTCCGGCTCGAAGCGTCGCGCAACCGTGAGACCGGCGGCACGGGCCTGGGCCTGGCCATCGCGCACCAGCTGGCGCTGGCGATCGGCGGTTCGCTGACGCTGCACAACCGGGAGGGCGGTGGGCTGGAGGCGCAGCTCAGGCTTGGCTGAGGGGACAAGCCTCGCTCAGGGCGCTTGGCCGGCTCATCCTCGCGCGGCCTGATGGTGAAATGCAGGACAGGCCGGGAAAGCCCGTGAAAATTGACGCTGTTCTGTGACATCGCGAAATCCCACGCGGTTGTCTATGCTTGGGCGTGAGCCAGGTACGATTGCTGCCCGATCCCCAGCGCGAATGCGCCGCTGCGCGTGGTGAGTGCAGCGGGCATGGCACAAGCCAGGGAGAGCGCGATGGCCCAGGGATTCGACGCGATCATCATCGGCACCGGACAAGCCGGCCCCGCGCTTGCCGCGCGGCTGTCCGGCTCCGGCATGAAAGTGGCAGTCATCGAGCGCGCGCATTTTGGCGGCACTTGCGTGAACACCGGCCGCATTCCTACCAAGACCCTGATCGCGAGCGCGTATGCGGCCCATCTTGCGCGGCGGGCGGGCGACTATGGCGTGACGATTGGCGGGCCGGTCGCTGTCGACATGAGGCAGGTGAAGGCGCGCAAGGACGACATCGCCGGGCGCTCCGCCAGCGGCGTGGAACAGTGGATGCGCGGCCTGGCCAACGGCACGGTCTACCAGTGGCACGCCCGCTTGGAAAGCGCGCACGGTGTGCGCGTCAATGGCGAACTACTGCAAGCCGATCGCATCTTTATTAACGTCGGCGCCCGGGCCCTCGTTCCGCCGATGCCCGGGCTCGACACGGTGGCGTACCTGACCAATTCGGGCATGATGGACGTGGACTACCTGCCGGAGCATCTGGTCATCATTGGCGGCAGCTACATCGGCCTGGAGTTTGCCCAGATGTACCGGCGCTTTGGCGCAAGGGTCACCGTGGTGGAAAAATGGCCCGCGCCTGATCCAGCGCGAAGACGAAGACGTGTCTGCGGGAGATCCTGGAGCGCGAGGGGGGGGGAATCCGCCTCGATGCCAACTGCCTGACCGCGCGCCGGGCCGGGGAGGGCATCGCCGTCGGGCTCGATTGCGCAACGGGATCGCGCGATGTGCACGGCTCGCACCTGCTGCTGGCGGTGGGGAAAGTGCCCAACACGGAAGACCTGGGACTCGACAAGGCAGGCGTCGAAACCGACGAGCGCGGCAATATCAAGGTGGATGAACAGCTGCGCACCAGCGATAAGTGGAATGCGTGGATGGAAACCGGCGTCAGCCGAAGGTGAAGGCATAGGCCTGCGCACCGGGATCCAGGAAGCGGATCTCGAAGGTGTGCTCGCCCACCTTGCCCGCCTGGCGCACCAGCTGATAGAGCCGCGTCTGCGTGACCGCACCGTTGCCGGCGGCATCGATGTCGGCGCCATGGCTGTCGCCAGGGGGCTTGCCGTCGATCGTCACCAGGAAGCGCACCGCTCGGCCGTCGGGCGCCGGGCCCAGTACCAGGTGCAGGTCGCGTGCATGGAAACGATGGACGATGCTGCCATCGGCCTTGTCGAGGGCAGCCCGCTCGGCGCCTACGGTCCATTGACCGGCCAGGCCCCACTGATTGAGCCGGAGCTTGCCGACGCTGTACCGCTGTGGAGCATCCTGCCGCATGCCGCCCGGCGAGGCGAAGTTGGCCGCCTGCAGATAGCCGAGGTAGGTTTCGCCGGAGCGGAGGTTGGACAGGTCCGGTGCCGCCTGAGCGCCTTCCGCAAGCGGGGCGACGACATCGCGCGCCGTGGACGGACGGCCGGCTTCCGCCAGCAGCGCCTGGATCACGCGTTCCGAGTTGGCGTAGTCACCTTCGCCGAACTGGTGGTGGCGGATATTGCCGTGGGCATCGACAAAATACGCAGCGGGCCAGTAGCTGTTCTGGAAGGCGCGCCAGATGCGGTAGTTGCTGTCGACGGCTACCGGGAAGCCGATGCGGAAGTTCGCGACTGCGCGCTGCACGTTGTCCGGTGACTTCTCGAAAGCGAACTCGGGCGTGTGCACGCCGATCACCGTCAGGCCCTGCTCCTTGTACTTGTCCGCCCACGCGCGCAAATAGGGCAGGGTGCGGATGCAGTTGATGCAGGAGTATGTCCAGAAGTAGACCAGCGTGACTTTGCCCCGCAGGTGATCGCGCGTGAGCGGTGCCGAGTTGATCCATTGCACGGCGCCATCGAGTGCCGGCATGCGGCCCTCCACCGGCAGGCGGTTCGGCATGGCCACCGGCATGTCATTCGCGGCCAGCAGCATGCCGGTGCCGGGCTGTGCCGCCGCATGCGCGGCCTGGGGCGCAGGGCGCGCCTTGTGCAGCACGTCGACCAGCGCCTGCTCGATCCGCACCGGCCCGCTCGCGGACAGGCGAGCCAGCAGGCCGGTGTCGGCGCCCAGCCCGATGGCAAGCACGCCGCCAAGCACGCCGGCGCCCAGCCCCCGGCGCACCCATTCACTGGCACCCATCGACCGCTTCATGGCTGCAAACATGTGTGCGCCGATGCCGAGCGCGGCCGCCAGCGAGGTCGCTGCGCCCGCGGCATAGGCGGCGAGCGCCAGGGAGGTCGAGACGCTCGCGCCCTGCAGCGCCGCAGCAGTCAGCACTATGCCGAGGATCGGCCCCGCGCAGGGTGCCCATAGCATCCCGGTGGCGATGCCGAGCAGCAGCGATCCCCATGGCGAAGGTGACGCTGCCTGGGTCGAGGCGGCAGGGTTGCCGGTCAGGCGGTTGCCAAGCGCCACCAGGGGCCGCGCCAGCGTATCCGCCACCTGTGGCAGGAGCAGGGAGAGCCCGAACAGTGCCAGCAGCGCCAGGGCGGCCAGGCGCCCGTAGGCGTTGGCCTGCACAGCCCAGGCGCCGCCGGCCGACGCCAGCGTGGCGACGGCGGCAAAAGTCAGCGCCATGCCGGCCAGCATCGGCAGCTTGCCGCGCAGGAACGGCTGGCCGGTGCGGCTTAGCACAAAAGGCAGGACCGGCAGGATGCAGGGGCTCAGGATGGTCAGTATCCCTCCGAGGTAGGCGAGTATCAGCAGGCTCATGATCAGTGTTTTCTCACAGGGCTTGGCTTCCCCGTATCAGACACCGTCCGCGTAGCCGGATTGTGTCGTGGATCGGCGCCTGTGTACCGGATTGTCAAGCCTGTGCCGCCAGATACATTGCCATACAAAAGCCTGCCGCGGCACGCACAGGGCCGGGCAAAAGCGGCCCGCCCGGTCTTTGCAGAACTTCGAGAGCGTCGCGCGTCGTATTGGCCCGCTCTCGCTGCGCGGGACGGTCCGGGCGACGTACCGACTTTGTACGCCTTTGTATCAAGACGACCTTCCGACACGTCCGGCGACAAAAGTGCCGTCCACCCGCTAAGGGCCAGATACATCGGTCGCCTTCAATGCAATCCGTGGCACGGCGGCGAAATGCAAGGCAAGCAATCCCGGTGGGCCGCAACCCCGATGACCATTTACTGGGAGCTGATCATGACTGCCAACACTGCAAATACTGTCAATACTGCCAAGAGTTTTGTCTTCGCCATCGCCCTGCTGGCCGCCGCCGCTGGCGCGCAGGCCGCGTCGTCCGGCTTCGGTGCGCGCGACCCGTACACCGACGGCGCCCGCTCGGTGCAGTTGCCGCGCAGCCCGTACAGCGACGGCGCCCGCTATGTCGATCCGTTCGCGGACGGCGCGCGTTCGCTGGCCGGCATGGATCGCACCGGCGTATCGGCAGAGCCGTCGCGCAGCGTCGACCCGTACCTGGACGGTGCCCACGCCTGACGCTATGCAACCTGGGTGGCCAGGGCCGCGTAAGGTGCTGACCGCGCCGATCCCTCGCTCCGGCCGAGGCCAGGGCGGACGGGCCCCCAGGGGTATCCGCTTCCATCACAATTCTGCACGGGCCAGCATCATGCGCACGAAGTTATACCGCCTCGTACCGATAGGGCTGCTGATCGCGGCAGTCGGCATTGCCGTTTTCGGCCAGCGAGGCCTCGCCCCGACCGTTGGCGATCAGGGCCGCGCGCCCGAGTTCACGGGGATCCATCAGTGGCTGAACTCGCCGCCGCTGTCCATGGAGGGCCTGCGCGGTAAAGTCGTGCTGGTCGACTTCTGGACCTATGCCTGCGGCAACTGCATCAACACGCTGCCATACGTGAAGCAGTGGCACGACAAGTACAAGGATCAGGGCCTGGTCGTGGTGGGCGTCCACACGCCAGAATTCCCGTTCGAGAAATCGACCGCCAACGTGCAGGCGGCGATCAGGCGCTTCGATATCCGCTATCCGGTCGCCCAGGACAATGCCTATGCGACCTGGTCGGCCTTTAGCAACCAGTACTGGCCCGCCCTCTACCTGATCGATGCCAATGGCCGCATCGTGTACAAACACTATGGCGAGGGCAGCTACGCCGAAACCGAGGACACCATCCGCAAGCTGCTAGCGCAACGCAAGTAGGCGCCTCGCGCGCAGAGATTCCCGGGATCGGCCCGATCACGGCCAGTGCCCTTGTTGCTTCGATCGGGGATGGCAAGTGCTTCAGCAACGCTCGGCAATTGGCGGCATGGCTAGGCTTGGTGCCGAGGCAGCATTCGAGCGGAGGCAAACCGTTGCTGCTCGGCATTACCAAGCGCGGTGACACGTACTTGCGCACGCTGATGGTCCACGGAGCACGAGCCAACCTCCGGCTGGCGTCATTCGCGTGATGCCAAGCCTTGATCTGCATCTCGAGCTCTTCGACCTGTCGATCGAGTTCCTTTAGATGATCGATCAAGCGCTGTACCAACAAACGGAACGAGCCTGGCAGTTCATTTGTGGCGTCTTCGATGAGCTGCGGCACATGTTGGGCAATGCTCGTGATACCCCGTGGGATCACGAGACTGAATTCCCCGAGCAGCCCGCGGATCTGATTCGCCTGCGCAGTGCGGGCCCGCACGAACCCCTGACGGGCGCGGTGTAGCGCAAGAATCGCTTGCTGGTCGACGTTCTTGATGGGCACGAACCGCATATTCGGCCGCGCCACGGCTTCGCAAATCGCTTCCGCATCGGCCATGTCGTTCTTATTCGTCTTCACATAGGGCTTGACGAACTGGGGAGCCATGAGCCGCACCGTGTGGCCGAGCGCCTGCAGCTTGCGTGCCCAGAAGTGGGCCCCACCGCAGGCTTCCATGCCAACCAGACTCGGCGGAAGGGTTTGCAAAGAACGTCGCCATCTGATGTCGCTTTAGCTGCTTCTTCGATACGGACTTGCCGTGCTCGTTCACGCCGTGGACCTGGAAGATATTCTTGGCGAGGTCAATGCCCTATGTAGTAACGCTCATGGTGACGCCTCCTTCGATGATGGTTGTGCTTCGACGCACTTACCACTTTGGCACATCGATGCCGTTTCGGACGGGGGCGTCCATTCCATTACCACCCGGCATGCGGGTCCGCACCGGGCGGTTCGAGAGGTTGAGATAAAGTGAGGGGGCAGGCCCAGTTGGTCGAAGAAGGGCGTTGTTGCAAAAGTCGGATCTGAAGGCGTGGGTATCTCCGTGAACACCAAGTCAGCCAACGCGCACGGATTGCGGGCGAGCGAGGGCCGCCATGCGGTTGAGCACATCTACACGGATGGCCCCTCCGTGGCCTGGGAGCCGGTCTCGCGCGCCCACAGGCAAGGACCAGTGAGTGTCTTGAGTCGGTACATCAGGTTCGAGAAGCTGCCCGCAACGAGACAGGTAGTCCTACATGTGCGTTGGCAGGGCGGTACCTGTACCGACACCACCGTGACTTTGCCCAAGCCGGTCACCGACGCGATGCGCTATCCCACTGCGACCGTCGAGCACGTACGCAGGCTGTCGCAACATCTGTCCGACCCACAAATCGTTGCGCACCTCAATCAGGAAGGCCGGCGCAGCCCAACTGGCAAATCGTTCACGCTCTCCATGGTCAAGTGGATCCGCGACCGGTACGGGATTGCGCCGACCAGCCTCCAGTGGCCTGACGAACTCACGGTACAACAACTCGCTCACCGACTGGGCATCAGTCCACACGTCGTGTATTACTGGATTGAGCGCCAGGTGGTCCACGCTCGTAAGCTCGACGGGCGGGGCCATGGTGGATCACCCTGGATACTACCCAGGTTATCTCGCGTCAGCGCCGCTGCAAGCGGCGCCGACCCTGTGCTCTCTGGTTCGCGTCGCAGGCCGCAGGCTTCGTCGCAAGCGAGTTCCCGGCCGGTTTCACCGTCCGTTTCCTTCGCTCGCCCCGCTCGCGCGGGCTTCTGACGCGATGCCTGCTGCATCGACACGGCTTCGAACACTCCCTTTCGCTCGGTCCTTCATCGGCGGTCTTGAGCCCTACCCCTCCGACTACTTCGACCTCTGCCGACTTCTCGCTCCGGCTCGACGCCGTTGCCCGTTCAGGCATGAGGCGAGATCTCCCCAGGTAAGAACGTACTCCTTCACTGCACAACCGCCGGATATACGCCGCCTCCCCTTGATCGCGAGAACTTCGCGAAGCTTTGCCCGCTCGTTCTGGTCGGCACCGCCTTCTATCCGGTTCGTGTTCCTCGGCTCGCAGCTTCGCTCGCGCTCCTCCCCACGATCGGTCACCCTTTCGCAGTTGCGCTTCGCTTCGTCCGCTGTGATCAACTTACGGTGGGACTTACACCCACGAGAGTGCGCCCATGCTGGGCGTACAAAGGCAGAGAGGGCGATCCCGCGGATCGCCCCCTTGCCTTTTTGCCTCGCGCCCTCAGGCCACGACGATGAACCGTGGGTCAGCCAAGGCAAGCGCTTCTTCACGATTCGCGCTCGGAGGATAGATCCACTCGGTATTGATCCGCGTCTTCAGCGCCTTGGCGACGCCGCCCGTCATCTTCACCTGGCGGTTCCAGCCTTCCGTGTAGACAGCGCCCCAGGGCCCCAGGTCCAGGCAGGTCACGTACTTCGGCTGGCTGTAAGGGATTGGCGCCGCGCCCACCAGGTCTGCTGCCACGTTGTGGCCGGCCGAGCGGCCCAGATTCATGGCGTGCTGGCAAGACATGGTGGCGAAGTTGCCTTCGTCATCGGTCGCGGCATAGGCGCAGTCGCCGGTGGCGAACACCGCCTCGACCCCCTTGACCTTCAGGTTGCGGTCAACATGCAGCCGGCCAAAGTTGTCCCGCTCTGCCGGAATCTGTGCGGTGAGTTCGTTGGCCCGGGCGCCCGCCGTCCAGATCACGGTGTCTGCCTCGATGCGCTCCCCATTCTCGAGCATGACGCCTTTCGCATCGACAGCCGCGACACCCGAGCCGAGCTTCCATGTCACCCCAAGCTCGGCCAGCGCCTGCGTGATGACCGGCCGCGGACCCTCGCCCAGGTCAGGGCCGATCGCGGCATTTCGCTCGACCATGATCACGCTCACGGCAGCGTCCTCGCCCAGGACTTCGCGGAGGCGAGCCGGCATTTCGGCAGCCGTCTCGATACCGGTAAAGCCGGCACCCGCGATTACCACCGTATTGCGGCCGGCGCTCTCCCGGCGGTCGGCCAGTCCATGGATATGGGCTTCAAGCTCCGCGGCGTCAGCGACCTGGTCGACATTGAAGGCATGCTGGTCCAGCCCTGGGATCTGCGGCCGGAACAGGCGGCTTCCTGCAGCAAGCACCAGACGGTCATAGCTGATGCGCTGGCGCGGCGTATCAGCGCCAACGCCCGCAACGCTCACCGTCTGGTTTGCGACATCGATGTGCTCCACCTTGCCCTGGATGAACCTGACGCCAACGGCCTGGAAGATGTCCTGCAACGGCGCCTTCATCCCGTTCGGATTCTGCTCGTAGAGGCGAGGGCGGATGTGCAGTTCCGGCTTCGGTGCGACAAGGGCGATCTCCACATCGGTGCGCCCAACCTGGTCAAGCAAACGGGCCGAAGCCAGCGCGCTCCACATGCCGGCAAAGCCGGCGCCAATGACAAGAATCCGTTTGGACATCTTTCATACTCCTGAACCAAATCTCAAGTAACAGGCCGACTCCGCCGCGGCGTAGCGCGCCCGATCGAAACAGCGAGCGCTCGTTCGCATCGCTTAACTGCGATCATAGTAGTCGTAGTTAAGCGATGCAAGTTTTTTTTTTACCAACTGCTACCAGCTGACCTGCACGAGTGGCTTGCACTTCAGCGATCAATCCACAATTGTTACTGAGACTACATGAATCGCAGTTAAGCGCCGGCCCACCAGGGACAGAATCTCTGTAACGAGAACCGGCTGGATGCACCCGGGTGCCTGAGGGAACCGGCATGCCTATGTCGTCTCTGGCAGCCTTGCGAGCAAGGTCGACAATGGGCCGGAACGCATCTGCAAGGCGGGCGAGAGCTTCCATGAGGAGCCGGGATCGCACCATGCAGTTAGCCGCAACGCGAGCAAGTCAAAGCCCGCCAAGCTGCTGGCCGTGTTTGTCGTGGACAGCGATGAGGGGTAGTCGTCCTAGGCCCTCGAGCAGCTTGGCGATGTCCTCCAACCGTTCTTCGGCCGTGCGGCGGGTATCGTCAACCAGAGCCTTGATCTTGATCATTTGCTGCCGGTATTCGATCGCCAAGCGCGCTTGCTTCGTCGTGGCCTGCTGTAGGCCTGCCGGGGTCGGAGACGCGCCGCCCGGTTTGGTAGAGCATCGCGTCCGTCAGCTCCAGCAATGTCACACGCAGGAAAAGCACCAGCTCAATATACTACGATTACAATAGTCGTAGTAAAGATAGTCGATACATGATTGAAGTGCAAGGCGCAGGTGAAAAGCGCACGAGATGGCACAAGAGAATGTCGCGACCTTGGCGTCGCGGAAAAATCTTGCCCACCGTAACTACGACTATTACAATCGTAGTTACGGTGGGCGCCGCCTGGCTGATCAGGCTGATACGCCAACTGTGGAGTTCGCCGGTCACGCGAAACCGAGCATTGATTCAGGAGCATGAAGCATGTCGAAACGTATTGTTGTTATTGGTGCCGGCTTCGCCGGCATGTGGAGCGCGCTGGGTTCGGCCCGCCTTCTGGATGAAGTGGGGCGCACTGACGTGGAGATCGTACTGGTCGCGCCGGAGCCCGAGCTGCACGTGCGTCCGCGTCTTTATGAGAAGAACCCAGGCGGCATGAGGGCGCCGCTGCAGGAAATCTTTCAGGCTGTGGGCGTCAGGTTCATCCAGGGCCTGGTCGAACGCATTGATGTGGTAAGCCAGAAAGTGGAACTTGTGGGGCTGGGTGGCGATACGTCGCGCCGTAAGCTCGGCTATGACCGCCTGGTCCTTGCCGCTGGTAGCCGCCTGTTCCGGCCGCAGATTCCGGGTCTCGAGCAGCATTCGTTCAATGTAGACCAGGTGGCTGATGCCGCAGCGCTTGATGCGCATCTCGCCAGCCTGGCGCGTCGTCCCGAAAGCGTAGCGCGCAACACGGTAGTGATCGCCGGTGCCGGCTTCACCGGTATCGAGACCGCAGCGGAAATGCCTGCCCGTCTACGCGAGGTGTTCGGCAAGGACGCTGCCGTGAACGTGATTATGGTTGAGCGCAACAGCGACGTTGGCCCGGATCTGGGTCCCGGCCCGCGTCCGGTGATTACCGAGGCGCTGACTGAGCTCGGTGTGACATGGAAGCTCGGCTCCGGCGTCGCGGCGGTCGATGCGAACGGCGTTACGCTCAAGAACGGTCAGCGCATCGAGACAGACACGGTAATCTGGACCGCCGGCGCGCGCGCCAGTGCGCTGACGTCGCAGATTCCTGCGCAGCGCGACAACTTCGGGCGGCTCCATGTCGATCGCAACCTGAAGGTCAAAGGCATCGATACGGTCTACGCTACTGGTGACGTTGCCTACGCGTCCACCGATGAGGAAGGCAACCACGCCGCGATGTCCTGTCAGCACGCGATGAAGCTGGGCCGGATTGCAGGACATAATGTGGCGGCGGACCTCCTGGGGGCAACGCCGATTCCTTACAGCCAGCCGAAATATGTCACCTGCTTGGATCTCGGGTCGTGGGGGGCTGTATACACCGAAGGCTGGGATCGTCAGGTGAAGCTGGTGGGCGCAGAAGCCAAGGCACTGAAGACGCAGATCAACACCGAGTGGATCTATCCGCCAAGTGCTGACCGTGCCGAGGCGCTGGCTTGGGCCGATCCGCACTATGTGGTAGTGGCCTGACAGCGCTAGCAATCATGAACGAGGGCGATCCTGATGGATCGCCCTCGTTGCTTCAACCACATGCGATGCACGGGCCACTACTCGCCAGGAGATTCGCCGAACAGTTCCTGGGTGATCGCCCGCAGCCAGCGATTGCCCGGGTCGTCATGCTGGCAACGGTGCCAATGCTGCCTGAGATCGAAAGCGGGGATCGGGAACGGTGGCTCAAGGACCTGTACATCCGCGATGCGCGCGAACAGCTCGCCGACCGGCAGCGGCACCGTGACGACCAGATCCGACGATGCGATCACGAGCGGAATGCTGAGGAAATGCGGAGAACGCAGCATCTCGCGGCGTGCGATACCGTGCTGGCGCAGATACGCCTCGACCAGCTCCTGGCTGCGGCTTTCGTTCTGGATCATCGCATGAGGCGGTTCCCGGAACTGTTGCGCCGTCATGCGTCCGCGTGCGACTGGGTGATTCTTGCGCGCCAGGCACACGAAGCCATGCCGGAACAGGCGCTGCTGGAATACGTCCGAACCGCCCAGATCCGGATAGTAGCCAATGGCCAGGTCGATCCTGCCGCGTTCGAGCTGATCCATGATGTCCGTGTGCCGTGCCGACACCGTACGCACGTCCACATGCGGCGCCTCTTTCATGAGCCGGGCCAGCAGGCGCGGCAGGAATGCCGCTTCTCCAACATCAGACAGGGCCAGCGTAAAGGTCCGCCGAGCCTGCGCGGGATCGAAGCGCGGCGCCGTCGCTGACGGACCCGACAGCGCATGGCGGCAGCGCGGACGATGCGTTTCATCTCGTGATTCCGTCGGTTCCCGGCTTCGGCTTCTCACAGAAGCCCACGGACACTGGCTGGCACCCGGGCCGCATCGCCCGCGCGTGGGACGTGCTGATGAAGCGGCTCGGATATGCGCGCTACGTTTCGCAGGGAGGCGACTGGGGCGCAATCATCTCCGACGCTCTTGGCAGTCTGGCGCCTGAAGGGCTGCTTGGCATCCACGTCAACCGCATCGAGCGCGCCACCACGTTGCCACCGGCGATAGCCATGGCGCTGAAAAGCGGGGACCCTGCGCCGTCAATCCTGACCCCTGAAGAAAGGCAAGTGTTCGACGACGCGAGGGATTTTCTCAACCGGGGATTCGGTTACGCGGCCATCATGCAAACGCGGCCGCAAACCATTGCCTTTGGCCTGGCCGATTCGCCAGTGGGGCTGACAGCGTGGATCTATGACAAGCAGGCCGACTGGGTATTCACGCGTGGCGATCCGGAGCGAGCACTCGGCCGTAATGCGATCCTTGACAACATCTCGCTCTCTTGGCTCACAAATACAGGCGAGTCGAGCGGACGGATCTACTGGGAAGCCAGTAGCGCCCCGGCAATGAATTCTCCCATCACCGTTCCGGTGGCAGTGACGGTTTTCCCTGGCGAGGTCTACCGGCCGCCAAAACAGTGGTTGGAGCGAGCCTATCAAAACCTGATCTACTATCGCCGCGTCGAGAAGGGCGGTCACTTTGCCGCCTGGGAGGAGCCAGAGCTATTCAGTGCCGAATTGCGCTCCGGGTTCCGGTCGCTACGCAACGCGTAAGCATCCGCGCAACCTCCGAAGCCGCTTCGCCAGATCCGGCGTGATGGGCTGGACGCGCGCACCGGCCCCGGTCGGCCGCAGAAAGACGACGCGGAGGTTGTCGGCTCAACTTCATACAACGCCCGCGACACGATCTCACCGCTGCACATGCAGGTGGACAACGTTGCTCGATCAAGAAATATCTTGCGACCCATAACTACGACTAATATAATCGTAGTTATGGGTCGCCGATATGCCAAGATGCGCTGCACGGGGGTAAGACTCGACTCTGGAATCTCAAAGATGTATGGAGTGAAGAAAGATGAATCGCAAGTCTCGACACACACTGCTCGCCATTGCCTTCGTGGCAATCCTGGGGGCCGGCGTGGCAGCCTCGGTACTGCGTCCCTGGCACGGCGGGGAAGCACAGGCGACCATGCCGCCGCCGACCCCGGCGGTGGAAGTGGCGGCAGTGGTGGGCCAGACCATCATCACCGAATGGGATGAATTCTCGGGCCGCATCGAGGCTGTGGATCGTGTTGAGATCCGTCCACGTGTGTCCGGCGCGATCGAAACGGTGCATTTCCGCGATGGCTCGATCGTGACGAAGGGCGACCCGCTGTTCACGATCGATCCGCGCTCGTATGCGGCCGAAGTGGCGCGCGCCGAGGCGGTACTGGCAGCGGCGCAGGTACGTGCATCGCATGCACAGACCGAGAAGGCGCGCGCGCAACGCCTGCTCGACGATAACGCGATCTCGCGCCGCGAGTTCGATGAGCGCATCAACGCGGCCAGCGAGACGTCGGCCGACGTCCGTGGTGCGCAGGCGGCGCTGGAGGTGGCGAAGCTGAACCTGGGCTACACGCGCGTCGTTGCACCGGTCACGGGCCGGGTGTCGCGTGCCGAGATCACGGTGGGAAACCTTGTGGCGGCCGGCGCGGCATCGCCGCCGCTGACCACGGTGGTATCGGTCTCGCCGGTGTACGCGAGCTTCGATGTCGACGAGCAGAGCTACCTGCGCTACACGACGCCGGGCGCTGGTGGCGGCAAGGGAGACCTGCCGGTATTCCTGGGCCTGGCCAACGAGGATGGCAATCCGCACAAGGGCCGGATTCATTCGATCGACAACCGGCTCGACACGCGCAGCGGTACGATCCGCGTGCGCGCCGTCTTCGACAATGAGGACCGCCGCCTGCTGCCGGGCCTGTACGCGAAGGTCAAGCTCGGCGGCGGCTCGCCATATCCCGCCGCGCTGGTCAACGATCGCGCCATAGGCACCGACCAGGGCAAGAAGTTCGTGCTCCTGGTGGAAAAGGCCAACAAGCTCGCGTACCGCGAAGTCGAACTGGGGCCGACGTACGAAGGGCTGCGTGTGATCCGCAAGGGTCTGCGACCGGGCGAGAACATCGTCGTGAATGGCCTGACGCGCGCGCGCCCCGGCGACACCGTGACCCCGAAGCCGGTAGCGATGGCCTACCGCAGCGAACTGGAGTCGCGTGGCAGCACGACGGATCGCAAGCAGGCCGCAGCTGACGCGAAGGCCGGAAAGGCCAGGATGAGCTGAGTCCCACCCTCCGCCACAGACCGAACTGGAATTCTCCCCTGAGATTGCACTGGCGTCCGCTCCGGCGGACCGCCAGCGGGGACTGCTTTCGCCGAGACCAAGATGAATTTCTCGAAATTTTTTGTCGACCGCCCGATCTTCGCGGGCGTGCTGTCGGTGCTGATCTTCCTGATCGGCGCCATCTCGATGTTCAATTTGCCGGTCTCGGAGTACCCGGAAGTGGTGCCGCCGTCAGTGGTGGTGCGCGCGCAGTTCCCGGGCGCCAACCCTAAGGTGATCGCCGAAACCGTGGCCACGCCGCTGGAAGAGCAGATCAACGGCGTCGAGGACATGCTCTACATGAACTCGCAGGCGAATACCGACGGCACGCTGACGCTGACGGTGACCTTCAAGCTGGGCACCGATCCGGACAAGGCCCAGCAGCTCGTGCAGAACCGTGTCTCGCAGGCCGAGCCGCGCCTGCCGGAAGATGTGCGCCGCCTGGGCATCACCACGGTCAAGAGTTCGCCCGACCTGACCATGGTGGTGCACCTGGTCTCGCCCAACGACCGCTATGACACGACCTATCTGCGCAACTACGCGCTGATCAACGTGAAGGACCGCATCGCGCGGATCCAGGGCGTCGGCCAGGTGCGGTTGTTCGGCGCGGGTGACTACTCGATGCGAGTGTGGCTGAATCCGGAGAAGATCGCCGAGCGCGGGCTCGCCGCGTCGGACGTGGTGCGCGCCATCCGCGAGCAGAACGTGCAGGTGGCGGCAGGCGTGCTCGGCCAGTCGCCGACGCTGCCGGGCACCGACCTGCAGCTGTCGGTGAACGCGCAGGGCCGGCTGCAGACCGTGGAAGAGTTCGGCGACATCATCGCCAAGACCTCGCCTGACGGTGTGGTCACGTACCTGAAGGACATTGCGCGCATCGAACTGGGTGCTTCGGAATACGCGCTGCGTTCGCAGCTGGACAACAAGTCCGCCCTGTCACTGCTGATCTTCCAGTCACCGGGGGCGAACGCGATCGAGATCTCGAACGAGGTGCGCAAGACCATGGCCGAGCTGAAGCAGAACATGCCGGAAGGCGTGGCCTACAGCATCGTCTATGACCCCACGCAGTTCGTGCGCCACAGCATCGAGGCGGTGGTCCACACGCTGTTCGAGGCGATCGTGCTGGTGGTGCTGGTGGTGATCCTGTTCCTGCAGACGTGGCGCGCGTCGATCATCCCGCTGCTGGCGGTGCCGGTGTCGATTGTCGGTACCTTCGGGCTGATGCATGCGTTCGGCTTCTCGATCAATGCGCTGTCGCTATTTGGGCTGGTGCTGGCCATCGGTATCGTGGTCGACGATGCCATCGTGGTGGTCGAGAACGTCGAGCGGAACATCGAAGAGGGGCTGACGCCGAAGGAGGCCACCTACAAGGCCATGCGCGAAGTCAGCGGCCCCATCATCGCCATCGCGCTGACGCTGATCGCCGTGTTCGTGCCGCTGGCCTTCATGACGGGCCTGACCGGCCAGTTCTACAAGCAGTTCGCGCTGACCATCTCGATCTCGACCATCATCTCGGCCTTCAACTCGCTGACGCTGTCTCCCGCGCTGTCGGCCCTGCTGCTCAAGAGCCATGACGCGCCCAAGGACTGGCTGACGCGTGGCATGGACAAGGTCCTCGGCAAGTTCTTCGTCCGCTTCAACCGCTTCTTCGGCCGCAGCTCCGAAAGCTATGGCCGTGGCGTGAAGGGTGTGATCCGCCGCAAGGGCTCGGTATTTGGCGTCTACGCCGTGATGCTGGTGGCCGCCTGGGGCGTGTTCCAGCTCGTGCCGAAGGGCTTCGTGCCGGCGCAGGACAAGCAGTACCTGGTGAGCTTTGCCAAGCTGCCCGACGGCGCTACGTTGGATCGCACCGAGGACGTGACGCGCCGCATGTCGGAGATCGCGCTCAAGCATCCGGGCGTGGAATCGGCCGTTGCCTACCCGGGCCTGTCGATCAACGGCTTCACCAACAGCCCGAGCGCCGGCATCGTCTTTGTCACGCTTGACCCGTTCGAGAAGCGCAAGAGCAAGGAGCTGTCGGGCAAGGCCATTGCCGCGGACCTGAACAAGGAGTATGGCGCGATCCAGGACGCGTTCATTGCCGTGTTCCCGCCGCCGCCGGTGCAGGGCCTGGGCACGATCGGCGGTTTCAAGCTGATGATCGAGGACCGCGCCGCACTGGGCTATGACGCCCTGTTCGACGCCACCAACTCGTTCATGACCAAGGCGCGCGCCACGCCTGAGCTTGCCGGCATCTTCAGCAACTACCAGGTGAACGTGCCGCAGCTTGATGTGCAGCTCGACCGTACCAAGGCCAAGCAGCTCGGCGTGCCGGTGACCGATGTGTTCGATACGCTGCAGACCTACCTGGGTTCGGCCTACGTCAACGACTTCAACAAGTTTGGCCGTACCTACCAGGTCAAGGTGCAGGCAGATGCGCAGTACCGCCAGCATGCCGAGGATATCCTGCAGCTGAAGGCGCGCAGCGCCAGCGGCGAGATGGTGCCGCTGTCGTCGCTGGTGCAGGTCAAGCAAGGCTTTGGCCCGGACAGCGTGATCCGCTACAACGGCTTCACTGCCGCCGACCTGAATGGCGGCCCGGCGCTGGGCTTCTCGTCGGGCCAGGCGCAGGCTGCCGCCGAGCGCATCGCTGCCGAAACCCTGCCGAAGGGCATCGGCTTCGAATGGACCGAGCTGACCTACCAGGACATCCTGGCCGGCAACGCGGGTGTGTGGATCTTCCCGCTGTGCGTGCTGCTGGTGTTCCTGGTGCTGGCTGCCCAGTATGAGAGCCTGACGCTGCCGCTGGCCGTGATCCTGATCGTGCCGACGAGCCTGCTGGCTGCCATGACGGGCGTATGGCTGACGCAAGGGGACAACAACATCTTCACGCAGATCGGCTTCATCGTGCTGGTGGGGCTATCGGCCAAGAACGCGATCCTGATCGTCGAGTTCGCGCGCGAGCTGGAGCATCACGGCCGCACCGTGGTCGAGGCCGCGATCGAGGCCAGCCGCCTGCGCTTGCGTCCGATCCTGATGACCTCGTTCGCCTTCATCATGGGCGTGGTGCCGTTGGTGGTGTCGAGCGGCGCCGGCGCGGAAATGCGCCAGGCCATGGGGGTGGCGGTGTTCGCGGGGATGCTCGGCGTGACCTTCTTCGGACTGTTCCTGACGCCGGTGTTCTATGTGGCGTTGCGCCTGCTGGCCACGCGCGGCCAGCGCCGCGCGGCGGTGTCGACGGATGCAAAGGTCGCGCACGCCGTGGCGTCCGCAGAGTAATGGTGAAAGACATGCATAACATTAGCGATGCGACGAAGCGGAACGTGCCAAGGCTTGCGGCCATGGCGGCCGCGCTGCTCCTGGCCGGCTGCTCGCTGGCGCCGACCTACAAGGTGCCGGAGACACCCAGTGCCTCCACGTTCAAGGAAGCCGAGGCCGCCGCGGCCGAGAGCGCGCAATGGAAGACCGCCACGCCGGACGAAGGCCAGCAGCGCGGTGAGTGGTGGAAGCTGTTTGGTGATGCCGATCTGGACCGGCTGATCGATGCAGCCAACGTTCACAACCAGGAGCTGGCCGCGGCGGCGGCGCGCCTGAAGCAGGCGCGTGCGTTCACCGGCGCCACCGAGGCGGCGCGGTATCCGCAACTGAGCGTGGGCCTGGACCCGACTCGCTCGCAGCCGTCGGCCGCCTCGCAGGGGCTGCCCGATGGCGCGCGCGTGGCGCCCCAGACGGTGCTCAAGGCCCGCGCATTCGCCAGCTACGAACTCGACCTATTCGGCCGCGTGGCCAGCAGCGTGGACGCCGCGCGCGCCGACGAGCGGGGTGCCGAGGAACTGTACCGGTCCGTGCAGCTGGCGCTGCAGGCCGACGTGGCGCAGGCCTACTTCGCGCTGCGCACCCTGGACAGTGACCGCGAGCTGCTCAATGCGACGATCAGGCTGCGTGAGGGCGCGCTGTCGCTGCTGCGCACGCGGTACGAAGCAGGGGAGGCCACCGACCTGGATCCGGCCCGCGCCGAAAGCGAACTAGGCGCGGCGCGCTCCGGCCTGGCCAGCATCGAGCGCCGCCGCGCCAACCAGGAACATGCACTGGCCGTACTGACCGGCGTGGCGCCCGCGCAGTTCGGACTCGCCGCCCGGCCGTTCGATACCGCTCCGGTGGCCGTGCCGGCGGGGCTGCCGTCGGAACTGCTCGAGCGCCGGCCCGATATTGCGGCGGCGGAACGCCAGATGGCGGCGGCCAATGCGCGCATCGGCATCGCCCGCGCGGTGTTTTTCCCGCGCATCTCGCTCACGGCGCTGTTCGGCTTCGAGTCGTCGGACCTGTCGAACCTGTTCAAGTGGTCGTCGCGCACATGGCTGCTGGGTCCGCTGGTCGGTTCGACGGTGGCGCAGACCGTGTTCGACGGTGGCCGCAACCGATCAAGCCTTGCTGGCGCCCGCGCCGCGCACGAGGAGAGCGTGGCGCGCTACCGGCAGACAGTGCTGTCGGCATTCCGTGAGGTGGAGGACGGCCTGGCCGATGTGCGCTGGCTCAGCCAGCAGGCCACGGCGCTCGACGGCGCCCTGGCCGGCGCGAAACGGGCCCAGGGCATCTCGCGCAGCCGCTACGATGCCGGTGCCGTCGACTACCTGACCGTGATCGACGCCGATCGCACCGTGCTGCAGTCGCAGCGCGATGCCAATGCGGTGGCAGGCTTGCGTGCCGCGGCGACGGTGTCGCTGGTGCGCAGCCTCGGCGGCGGATGGGGGCAGCGGAAACCATCCTGACGGCGTGCCTGCTGCCGGGTGTGTTTCAGTGCGTATCAGGAGGCTTGTCGCTCACACCAGCCAGGCACCGGGCGCCGGGCGACCGGAAGCCGGTTATCGGTCCGGTTGCCGTGACTGCCAACGGCATGTCCTTTGCCTTGCGGACCCCACGGAAGTTGTATAGCATTGCAACTACGATACACAAAGTCCTAGTATGCCATGTCCCAAATCAGTACAGGCGTTGAATACAGCCTCCACTGCCTGCTGTACCTGACGCATTCGCAGTCGGCCGTGGAAGAAGCGAGTGTCCGTGATCTGGCTGAGCTTCAGGGCGTTCCACACGATTTCCTGGCCAAGCTGTTCACCAAGTTGGCCAAGGCTAAGCTGGTAGTTGCCACTGAGGGCATCAAGGGCGGATTCCGGCTTGCGCGGCCCGCCAACCACATTACCGTTCACGATGTCGTGGTCGCGATCGATGGCGAGAAGCCGCTGTTCGACTGCCTCGAGATCCGCGGGCGCTGTGCCGTCTTCAATGATGACGCACCGGGTTGGGCGACGCGTGGCGTCTGCTCGATTCAGGCTGTCATGCAGGCTGCAGAGAAGGCTATGCGAGCGGAACTGAAACGGCATACCCTGGCCGACCTTTCTCAGCGCGTCAATGACAAGACGCCGGCCAGCTACGGGGTGCAGGTTGTCAACTGGCTGTCGGATCGTGCGGCCAACCGGCGGGGCGAAAGGGCTGCGCCTACGCGCGCGGGCTCACGCAAGAGCGTTTGAGGTCCGCGCTCGATTCTCCCGCGCATTTCATGGGGATCGAAGCGTGGAGGCGATCTTGTGAATCGCCGGCTTTAGTTGCTCGGACCACCGTCATGCGGTGAGGATCGTGCGCGACTGCGCGCGGGAAGGAGTGTTCCTGCGCGTCATTCGGCACACCACAACACCGCAGGAATGGGGTTTTCATGAATCTCACGCATTCCCCCGGCTTGCTCGACAAGAGCATCTGGACTGACCAGCTCTTTACCGGGCGCTGGCAGGCCGGCAGCTTCGCGACCGGCGTGATCGAGCCCGCTACTGGCCGGGAACTGGGGCGTATCGGCATGGCCGATGCTTCGATGATTGCCAGTTCGGCCGAGGCCGCGGCGAAGGCATTGCCGGGCTGGGCCAACCTGCACTATGAAGAACGAGCAGGTGTGCTGCGCAGGGCTGTGCGAGTTGCCGAGACGCATTTCGATGAGATCGTCGGCTGGATCGTGCGCGAAGGCGGCTCCACGCGAGCGAAGGCGGCGTTCGAGACCACGATCACCATCAAGGTCCTGCAGGAAGCCGCAGGGCTGCCATCGCGCTCCGCCGGGGAGGTATTGCCTTCCGTGCCCGGGCGGCTGTCGCTGGCACGCCGGCGCCCGCTTGGCGTAGTCGGCGTGATCTCGCCGTTCAATTTCCCGCTCTACCTGGCGATGCGGGCCGCTGCGCTGGCGCTGGCGCTGGGCAACGCGGTGGTGCTCAAGCCCGATCACCGCACGGCGGTATGCGGTGGCTTCGTGGTCGCGCGGCTGTTTGAACTCGCCGGCCTGCCGGCTGGCGCGCTGCACGTGCTGCCGGGCGATGGTGCCGCCGGTGCTGCGCTGACGGCCGATCCAAATGTGGCGATGATTCAGTTCACTGGCTCCACGGCTGCTGGCCGCAAGGTCGGGGAGGCCGCGGGCCGGCACCTGAAGAAGGTTTCGCTGGAGCTGGGCGGCAAGAATTCGCTGATTATCCTCGATGATGCCGATCTCGATCTCGCGGTTGCAAACACCGCCTGGGGTAGCTTCCTGCACCAGGGCCAGATCTGCATGGCCACCGACCGTGTGCTGGTACAGCGTGCCATTCACGACCGGTTCGTCGAGAAGCTGGCCGCCAAGGCCGCGAGCCTGACGGTCGGGGATCCCGTTGAAGGTGACGTCGCGCTCGGGCCGTTGATCAATGAAGGCCAGCGCGACAATGTTGCCAGGATCGTTGCGACGTGACACCGGATAGCCCGGCCTTCAGCGAAGAGATATTCGGGCCGGTGGCCGTGGTGGTGCCGTCGACACGGATGAAGAAGCGATTGCGCTGGCCAACCGTACCGAGTACGGGCTGTCGATGGGCATTGTTTCCAGCAATGTCGGTCGGGCATTGCGCATTGGGGAACGCCTGCGCACCGGCATGCTGCATATCAACGACCAGACCGTCAACGACGAGGTCATCAACCCGGTCGGCGGCGTCGGCGCGTCTGGCAATGGCACCAGCATTGGCGGAGCGGCCAACTGGGAGGAATTTCCCAGTGGCAATGGATGACCATTCAGGGCGGAGCGCCACAGTACCCGATTTAAGTCTCCCAGCATTTTCCGAGGCGCAACCGAACTGTCTCAATTGCCTCTCAATCTCGGGTTCAATGAAGAGTTTGTCGTCCTGTGGCTGCGCTCCTGGGGCATCGGCTTCGTGCTTATTGCTCCCGTCATGCTGCTGGCCGGCAAGAACAGATCGATCGCCTTATCCACTGAACCGGCGGACATGCAGCGACGCATCAAAACCACGAAAAGCCCGCCGGAACTTCAAGCGATCAATGCTTGTGCGCCGCCGGCGCCTTCGGATCAGGCAAGGTAAAGGCGACGCTCTCCGTGGCCAGGATCTTGTGACTGGGATCGGCCAGTTCGAGCCGAAGCTTGTGTGCGCCCGGCGGCAGCCCCACTACGATGACGGGATCCTCGCTGGTGTGTGCCCAGGTAATGTGCGAGTCGTCGACAGTTACATGAAGATGCCCAATGCGCGGCGATATCTGGACGGCGGTCTTGCCGAACACAGGCATGACACGGAAGTGTTGGGTCCGGAACTGCACGATGACGACACCGCGGGCCAACGGTTCGGCCAGCGGCGGATACGAGACCAGCTTTGGTGCCTGTTCCGATTCGAGTGGAAGGATTGCCGGAGGGCGGATGGGATCCGGTGCGCTTTGTGCCAAAGCCGTCATACAGAGTGCCATGACGGCCGAGGCGACTGACACATGTCTCAGGGGGAAGCGCATGATTTTTTTCCTTCCATTTTTGAGAAGGGTTTAGTCGACGCACGAGGCAGTGTCGGTTCATGCGTAAGTACAGAGTAGTCCCTGGCACAGCCTGCGACGGTACTTGCGCGGCACGCCGCGATCAGTTGAATCCGCATTCGGAATCAGTTGCCACCCACACGCTGACGAGATGTCGTCCGCTGCCGAAATCCGCTTGGGTCCACACCATGCTGTTTGTGGAACGCCTGCGAGAAATTGCTGCGGCTGGAGAAACCAACGGCGTGCGCCACCTGGGAAATCTGCAAGGTTGTAGTCGCCAGCAATTCCGCGGCCTTGTGCAGCCGCACCGCTCGCAGCATGGCCATCGGCGTCTGGCCGAACGCACGTTCGAAGTGCGCAGCGAACGCTGAACGGCTCATTCCAGCCAGATCGGCCAATCGCTGCACGGAAAGTGGCACTTCGGGATGTTCAAAGAGTTTTTCCAACGCGAGAAGCAGCCTGGGATCGGCAACGGCCGCCGTCCACGACAGCTCCGCGTCATCGCTCTCCATCTGACGCCGCAGCAGCATGACCAGGCATTGCTTCAGCAATGCCTCGATCAGCACCCGCGATCCCAGTCCGGGCTGCGCGGATTCCGCCAACAGCATGACGAACTGGTCTTTCAGTCCAGCCGGCCCGTCGAACCGCGTCACGATTGGATGCCGCAGCATCCTGAAGGGATCGGCGGTACTCGTCGCAAAGCGCAGCTCCCCACACGCCATCTCAACTCCCGCTGCCGCCTCGCCCACCTTCACCGTCGGCGCCGTTTCGCGCGCGGACCATGAGCCAAGCCTTGCCCGATCCACCGACATAGTCGGCGACTCGAACGCGCTTTCCAGCCGATAGGAAACGCCTGGCGGCATCAGGACAAAACTGTGCGGCTGCAACGCGATGCGGTGGCCATTGCCTGCGTCGAGCGTTCCGCAGCCGTCCAGGCAGTAGTGCAGGCTGGCCGTTTCGCACGCATCGAAGCGCACGCTCCACCCATCGCGAATGTCGCACCGTGTGATGTGCGTGACACCAATGTCGAGTGTGGCAAGGAAATGCTCGAGCACACGATGTGCAGAAGGGGCGGATGCCATCATTGGACGAATTGAAACCAAACTAAGACCAAGTGGAACCTTGCCATTCCTATCATACCTACTCCAACCCAACCTTGATGGAGTTTTCCATGTTCGATATGAAGGATCTTGCCCGTTTGAGGAAGCTGGACGAAAACGCTCCTGAAGCGATGAAGAGCTTCCGTGCCTTTGATCAGGCAGCTTTTGCAGACGGCGCGCTTTCGGTGCAGCAGAAACAGATTATTGCGGTGGCAGTGGCGCTGACGACGCAGTGCCCATATTGCATTGCCCTGCATACCAAGGCCGCCCACGATGCCGGCGCCACCAATGCCCAACTCGCGGAGGCCGCGCTCGTGGCCGCCGCAATCCGGGCGGGCGGTGCCGTAACGCATGCCACGCACTTGTTCCGCGACTGAAAGCCGTCCAACGCACCTTACCGCGTGACGGGAGCCCCGAAGTCCGTGGGGCGATTTCATTACGGTAATGGACGCGCCTGATACGTCTCTGGAACAAAGATTTATTCGATTCGCCGGTTCTGGCACAGCTGGAGCCGGCCGCGCCGGAACGCGCGCATGCGCGTCGTCGCAATGACAGGAAAGGAGTCTGCGCCACCGGGGCGTGCTCCTCCACCACACCACACATCCGTTGAGGAGTAAGTATGCAACCCATCACATCCTTCGCTATAACGCGCACCAGCGAGGCCATCAACAACCACGAGGCGTTGCTGCGCTGGTCCCTGGTTGTCGTCTTTCTCTGGTTCGGCGGGATGAAGTTTACCGGCTACGAAGCCCACGGTATTGCGCCGTTCATCGAGAATAGCCCCTTCATGGCCTGGCTCATCGACGCATTCGGTGTTCGTGGCGCCAGCGCTGTCATTGGCGTGCTGGAACTGTCCACCGCGGTGACACTGACCGTCGGTGCATTCCATCGTGGGGTGTCGGTACTCGGTGCAGCCATGTCATGCGCGACTTACGCCATCACGCTGACGTTCTTTGTCACCACCCCTGGTGTTGCAGAGCCGACTGCTGGTGGGTTCCCGGCGATCTCCGCGCCGATCGGTCAGTTCCTGCTGAAGGACCTCGTGCTGTTGGCAGCGTCCGCTTCTCTGCTGCGCACGGCGCTGGCACGTTGGCAAGCGGCGCGTTCCTGATTCCACAGGAGCACTGCCTGTCGATCGGCATTTCGCGCCAAACGCTCGCCAAGATTTGCCGTTGTTTAACGGAGCGGCGCCCTGAGTATCGCTGCTTGATCCCTTGGGGCAACCGGCCAGGATCTCCTCAAGAGACCCTCATTGCACTGCCCCGTTCCCGTTTTGGCATGACCTATATTGGTCTCATAAATCAGGCCACAAACGTCGTTGTGCCGGTTCCGGTATCGGTTCCGGCAACTGGGTCACGCTTCCGACGAAATTCAGCGCCGACCTAATAAGCGATTCCGCTCAGGCTTGCTCGCGCGACGGGAGAGTACGATGACGGAGAGAATCGATTTGCCACGCCGAGGCATGCTTGGCACGGCCGCCCTGACAGTCGCTGCTGCACAGCTCGGGATGTTGACTTCCGCCCAAGCCCAGCAGTCAAAGCCGGCCCCATTGCCTTCGAGCAGGCCCGGCACCCATACAGCCTTCGCGCCGATCAAGCAGATCAATGCCGGGTTGCTCAACGTCGGTTACGCGGAGGCGGGTCCTGCCGACGGGCCGGCGGTCCTCCTGTTGCATGGCTGGCCCTACGATATCCATAGCTTCGTCGACGTCGCGCCTCTGCTGGCGTCGCGCGGGTATCGTGTGATCGTTCCGTATCTACGCGGCTATGGCTCGACGACCTTCTTGTCTGGCGACACGATGCGCAACGGACAACCGGCGGCCGTCGCCCTGGACATCATCGCACTGATGGATGCGCTCAACATCCAAAAACCCATCCTCGGGGCGTTCGATTGGGGCGCACGCACGGCCTGCATCATCGCTGCACTGTGGCCGGAGCGTTGCAACGGCCTGGTTTCCGTCAGTGGCTACCTGATTGGCAGTCAGGCGGCCGGAAAAATGCCGTTGTCGCCTGAGGCGGAGTTTCGGTGGTGGTACCAGTTCTATTTGGCAACGGACCGCGGCCGCGCTGGCTATCAGAAATACACGCACGACTTTACCAAACTGATCTGGCGGCAAGCTTCGCCAAAATGGAGATTCGACGATGCCACCTTCGACCGCAGCGCCGCTGCTTTCAAGAATCCCGATCACCTCGACATTACCGTTCACAACTATCGCTGGCGGCAGGGCCTTGCCGAGGGTGAGCCGAAGTACGATGAGTTTGAGCAGCGGCTCGCGTCGGCGCCCACCATAGGCGTGCGCACAATCACCATGGAAAGCGATGCCAACGGCGCCCCACATCCGGCACCCAGTTCCTATGCAAGCAAATTCACCGGCAAATACGCGCATCGGGACGTTAAGGGAGGTATCGGCCATAACTTGCCGCAGGAAGCACCGCGAGAATTCGCTCAGGCGGTGGTCGACGTCGACAAGTTCTAGAGGCCGTCCTCACGCTTTGATGCTTTGATGGCGCGGCGAAGTTATGGTAGGAGAATCGCCATGAGCAAGGACTCAGCTCTGGGAGCTAGGGGGGGCAGCCGGCCGGCAGCAAGTACGTGCGAAAGCAGCGCTATCGAAGAAGACGCAAGCGTACGCGAGCATCCGCGTTACCAGCAAATGTTTCCCGTCCTCACGGATGAGGAGGTCGCCAGAGTGTGTCGCTTTGGGAGCCCCTGCCATTACGTCATAGGCGATTTTCTTTATCGCGCTGGAAGCATATGCCCGGGTGTGTTCATCATTTTGTCGGGGAAGGTGCGGATAGTGATTCGCGATGGTCTGTCGCAACAGCGAATTCTTCACACCTATACAATGCGCGGTGAGTTCACGTCAGATATCACGCAGCTCTCAAGTAAACCTGCAGTCGTTGACGCACATGTGATTGAGGATGTCGAAGCGGTGCTACTGCGTCCAGACGAGCTCAGCGCCATGATTGTCAACGAGGCTGGTCCTGGCGACAAGATCATGCGCGCGCTGATCCTGAGGCGTGTCCTGGCCATTGAACGCGGGCGTGGAGTCGTCTTCGTCGCTACCCCCGGAAACGCGAGGCTCCTTGAGTTGCAAAATTTCCTGCGTCGCAACGCATTTCCGAATCTGACACTTGACGCGGAGGAGGACGCCGAAGCGATCGCTTTGCTTCAGCGCCTGACGCCGCAGCCCGATGACTTTCCGCTGGTTGTTTGTCCCGATGGCACCGTCTTGCGAAACCCGGACGCGGGGCAGCTCGCATCCTGCCTGGGACTGATCCCGGACTTCAATCCGGCTCACGTGTACGATGTGGCGATTATCGGTGCCGGCCCAGGGGGGCTTGCGGCAGCCGTTTACGCATCATCCGATGGCTTGTCCGCCGCGGTATTCGACTGTCGTGCACCTGGGGGGCAGGCAGGTACGAGTGCCCGCATTGAGAACTATTTGGGGTTCCCCACTGGCATCACAGGGCAGGATCTCGCGAGCCGCGCGTTCATCCAAGCACAGAAGTTCGGTGCCCATATTGGCATTCCGTGCGAGGTGAAGGCCTTGTATTGCGACCGCCACCCGCTTGCCGTCGAGCTTGCCGACCACCGTCGTATCTCCGCACGGACCGTTGTCATTGCCAGCGGCGCTGAGTATCGCCGGCCTGTTGTCGACGGACTCGAGCGCTTCGAGCGCTGTGGCGTCTACTATTGGGCCACGCCGATCGAAGCTCGACTATGCCGCAACGAGCCGGTGTTGCTGCTCGGTGGAGGTAACTCGGCGGGCCAGGCGGCGGTGTTTCTTGCATCGCATGCTGAGCACGTGCACATGTTCATTCGTGGATCGAGGCTTGCCGATAGCATGTCGCGCTACCTGATCGAACGTATCGGCTCACTTGAAAATTTGACACTCCACACGGGAACCGAACTGACTGCGCTCGAGGGCGGTGTGCGGCTTGAGCGCGTGCACTATCGCGGCGCAGGTGGCATAGAAGGAAGCATGACCACACATCATCTGTTTGTGTTCATCGGCGCACTGCCGAATACAGACTGGCTCAGGAGATGCGGCGTGGTGCTCGATGGAAACGGCTTCGTGTTGACTGGCGCCGATGTTTCGGAAGCATCGCTGCTGCCACTACAGACTAGTGTAGATGGCGTCTTTGCGATCGGTGACGTTCGCTCGGGATCTACAAAGAGAGTCGCATCGGCGGTCGGCGAAGGTGCGGCCGTGGTCGCCCAGATACATCAGTTCTTGTCTCCGGTACGGCCGGCGCAGCGGGAGCGAACTTAGTGAGCGAGCTAGATGAGGGACGCGCATTTTGTGGTTGTGGCGTCTCCATCGTCTCTGCAGCGGAGTCGACCTCACCGCTGCAGCTAGGAATTGCCTGCAACGCGCCGCCGATGGGACCGGCCTCCTCTACGACGAGGTGCCCAACCGCGCCACCATCCCGGATCGATCGATATCAGCCGGCTCCCGGGACCATCCGTGTCACCTTCTTTTGCCCGCTGGAGGCGCTTGACCGCATGGGCATTGGTGACCTAGCTGAACTGAGACATCGTCAGGCAGGCGTCTGACGATGTCCGCCACAATCGCCGCCGTGCGGCTAGTAGGGTGCGACTAGCCTTCTGCTAGCGCCGTCCCGCCCAAAATTCCGTATGCTTCCTACGCATGTGGCATTACTGGCTAACGTGTTCCTCCACTATGTGTTCGACTGGTGGATGCAGAAGCATCATCCGGACGTGCCATGGTATCGTGCAGACGGTTGCGATTTTGCTTCCGGCGACCTGGCAGTCGTGCCGATGAACATGCGTTGCTGGCGCCATTCAGGCCGTGCACGGAATCAGGCGACCTCGACGATCAGTTCGATTTCCAGGCAGGCGCCGAGGGGCAACTGCGATACGCCGAACGCGCTGCGCGCGTGCTGGCCGCGCGTGCCAAACACCTCGGCGAACAGAGCGCTGGCACCATTAGTCACGAAGTGCTGCTCGGTGAAGTCCGCTGTCGACTGGACGAGGCTGGTGAGCTTGACGATTCGCACGATCGAATCGAGGTCTCCGGTGGCGGCGTGCAGCGTCGCGAGCAAGTCGATGGCAACCAGGCGGGCCGCCGCGACACCGTCGGCGGTGCGCAGGTCCTCGCCAAAGCGGCCGGTCCGAACCTGGCCATCGACGCGCGAGAGATGGCCGGACACGTGGATCAGCTTGCCGGACCGCACGCTCGGCACATAGGCCGCCGCCGGGCCCGAAGCCTTGGGCAGTTCGATGCCGAGCTGCGTAAGCTTGTCGTAGATTCGCGGCACCGGCGCGAACGCCGGACCATTCGGTTTCAGGCGCATGCCGGACGTGAGATGCTGCCATGGCAGGTCCGCCGGATCGGCGATGAACGGACCGGGCGCACGCACCACGAAAATGTCTTCCGCGATCGGGGCGAAGTCGGCGCGGAAATGCACCGAGCTCTTGTTCACGAGAATCTTCATTTCCGCCGGTTCGATGCCGACCGCGCGGTACATGTTGCGGTCGAGCAGTTGTGCCTTGGTCGAGCTGACGGCAATGAGTACGCCGTCGAGCCGCAGCCGCGCCATTGGTCCCATGTCGGCAGCCTTGCCATGCATCATCGGTCCGCCGTAGACGAACTTGCCATAGGACAGTGCCTCCACCTCGAAGGTCGCCCGCAGCGGGGCATCCTCGCTCACCTGTGGGCAGCCGCCAAGCGCGATATCGATCCTCGCGCCAACTCCAGCCTGGTGCGCGGCCGCGGCCGCCGCTGGATCGCAGATGATCCCGATCGCGGCGTCCTGCGCGCCGGCCTTGAGAAGCGCACGCAGCATGCCCATGGTGTTGCCATCGCCGCCGACGCCCGGGTTGTCCTGCGTGTCCGCAAGGATCACTGGCCGGGTGGCTGTTTGCGCGATCCGCATGGCACGTTGCACCGCTGCATCAGGCTCCTCGAACTGCACGGCCCACTGGCTCTCGGGTTCACAGATGCGCGCGAGCAGTGCCTCGACGGCCCGCTCGACGCTGGCCTTATCAAAGCCATACCCCCAAACGACGGGGCCGCACTCGGCGAAGTCGGCCGCGGGAAAGCCCGGTGTGAACGACAGCGACAGCACGCCTTGTTGCTCCAGCTCTTCGAGCAGGCCGTAGATGCCTTGAGCGGGCTGCATCATCGTAGACATGCTGTTGACCGGTATCAGGAACGGCACGCGTTTTGCCACCAGGTGCGCACGCGTCTCCCGCCTGCGCAATTCAAGCAGCATCTCGGCTGCCCGCTTGCCGGTGGCGGCCATGTCCACGTGCGGATAGGTGCGATACGCCACCACCCCGTCCGCCAGCGCGAGCATCCGTTCGGTGACGTTGGCATGCAGATCCAGCGAGACCACGATCTTCATGTCCGGGCCGGTCGCGGCACGGATGCGCGCCAGCAACTCGCCCTCGCCGTCGTCGAGGTGCTGGGCCACCATGGCGCCATGCAGGTCGAGATAGATCGTGTCGTACGAGGCCGTCGCCACCGCCTCCACGATCTCGCCGGCGATGCGCTCGTAGGCATCGGTCGTGACATGGGCCGAAGCACCGGCTGCTGCCCAGATCACCGGCGTGACGGTGTGGCCGTGCTCGCGAACGTGGTGGATGAAGCCGCTGATCGGCACATTCACGTCCAGCAGGTCGTAGATCGCCTCGCCGCGCACCATGGCGGGGAAGTCCTCGCCACGGACGAAGCTCTCGTAGGTGGCCATGGTTGGCGCGAACGTATTGGTTTCGTGCTGGAAACCGGCAACTAGGATATTCAAGGAGAACCTTCCTGGAATGGGATGCTGGAACGAGGCGGGGCCAGCGACACGAGCGTGGGCGCCCCCAATGCCGGGAGGGGGGTATTACTGCGGCGTCAGCTTGATCGAGGCGGCCATCTTCCTGAATTTCTCGGTCTCGTCGACGTAGAACTTCGCGGAGGCCTCGAGCGTTTGTGGCTTCATCGGCTGCACGCCGGAGAGATCAAGCGCCTTGATCAGTTCGGGCGACCGCAGCGCTTGCTGCGAGGCATCCATCAATACGCGGGCACGCTCCGCCGGGACGCCGGCCTTGCTCATGACGCCCAGCCAGATCGAATACACGAACTCGGATTTGCGCGCGACGCTGGTTTCGGAGATCGCAGGCACATCGGGCAGGTTTCGCATGCGCTGTGTGTCCAGCACTGCGACCGCCTTGATCTTGTGCGTTTCGAGCAACTGCGTGGAGGCACCGAGGTTTGGCAGAATCGTCATGTCAATCTGGCGACCGGTCAGGTCTGCCAGCATCGGCGTGGCGCCCTTGTACGGCACCTGCAGCATCTTGGCGCCGGTCAGCTGAGCCATGTATTCGGCGACGATGTGGTACATGGTGCCGTAGCCCGGATTGCCGAAGGTCAGGCTCTTGCCACCTGCCGACTTGCTGGCCGTGATGATCTGTTGAAGCGAATTGTATGGCAGGTCGCTGCGCGTCATCACGACGAGCGGGTGGTTCGAGACCGGCGCCAGCAGGGCCAGTTCCTCCGACTTGTACTTGGCGCTGGCGAGCGCCAGCGGCGTCAGGATAGCCTCATTGGGCGAGCCCATGATCAGCGTGTAGCCGTCGGCCGGACGGCTGAGCAGCCGCTGCACTGCCAGCGCACCGCCGGCGCCGGGCAGATTCTCGATGACCACGGGCTGGCCGAGCGCCTTGGCCATCGCCGGCTGCATGGCCCGCGCCAGAACATCGGCGGGCCCCCCCGGAGGGAATGCCACCAGCATCGATATCGGCTTGGAGGGAAAGGCGTCGGCGGCGGACGTTGGTGCGCTGGTCAGTGTCATCCCCAGGATGGCGGCACTCAGCGCCATCCAGCGCTTGACGGGGGGTAGTCCTCGGTATTGCATGTCGTCCTCTACTTTCTTAGACCTTCTCGCATATCTACGAGAACCGGTTGTGAGGCGGATTGTTGGCTGAAAAATTCGTTCGAGGAACAGCAATCTTTACACGAGATCGTTGCCCTGTGGGCAACGCGGAGTTTTCAGCGTCGAGGTGCGTGCGGCTTTCCGGGCACTGCATTGAGCGGGAAGTGCCGCGTAATGTGCAAGCATCCGGGTCAAACTCTGCCGAGGGCACGAAGATCCGCTCAATGGCGCACGGGGGATGATGCTGAAGCGGACCACACCCTCCGCAGCAGTCATCTCATCGGCCAAGCCCGCCGGCGACACGGGATGTTCGTGGAGACCGTGGATGCGAAGGGCTTTTCCGCCGCGGGGCGCCGCCTGAACCTGGCCACATCGTCGGTCACGCGCGCGCTGGACGGGCTCGAGGCTTCGCTCGGGGCGGTGCTGCTGAACCGCTCCACGCGGCTGATTACCGTCACGGAGGCGGGCGCCGCCTACTATCAGCGGGCCCGCAGGATCCTGGACGCGGTCGAGGAGGCCGACGCGCTGATCGCGGATCGGGGCGAGGAGCCGGTCGGGCAACTGCGCGTGTCGTTGCCGGTGGCATTCGGCCGGCGGTGCATCGCGCCTTATCTGGGTAGGTGGCTGGCAAAGCATCCCCAGCTCGAGGTCGAAGTGACGCTGACCGACGATATCGTCGACTTGCTGGGCCAGCGCATCGACCTTTCCGTGCGGCTGGGCAGCCCGGCATCCTATGACAATGTCGTCGCGCGGGAAATCGGGCGCTTTCGCCGCCGTGTCGTTGCCAGCCCGGCCTACCTGCAAAGCAATGCCAGTCCCGATGATCCGGTCGACCTCGTCAATCACCGCTGCCTTCGGTTCAGCTATGGCGCGCGGGATCAGGTGTGGACCTTCCGGCACGGCGACAGCGAGACCAAGGTACCCGTCAGCGGCCACTTCCGCAGCAACAACGCGGAGATCCTGCGCGAAGTCGCGCTGGCCGGCGGGGGGATCGGACTGCTGCCCGACTGGCTGGTCGACGACGACATCGCTGCCGGGCAGCTGACGGCCTTGTTCGACGACTGTTCCGTCAATCCGAACCAGGCAAGCTCCGCTATCTCCGCGCTGTATCTTCCGAACCAGCGCGGTTCGCGCAGAATCGGCGCATTCCTGGAGTTCCTGGCGGCGCTGCCCGGGCCGACCCGCCGCCGGGACTGACGCCAGGCAGCCGGTCCTCGCCGCGAATGCACCGCCCGGCGCGCTGCTGATGCGTGTGCGGTCACGCTACGGGCTGGGGTGGTGCCATCAGCTCCGCCAGTGCCTCGCGGAAACGCTCCGGCTTGCCGAAATACCGGCCCAGATGGATGCGCGATAGCATGCCGTCCCGTTCGATCGCCAGGGTCGGATAGCCCTGCCCGCCCAGTGCGTCGAGCAGTGCCTGGGTATTCCTGAAGTGCATGCCGATCTCGCGCAGGGCCTGGTCATAGGCTGTCGAGAACGCGTGTGCGTCCAGGCCCAGTTCGACGGCGATGTGGACCAGTTCGGCGCGCTCGGCAATGTGCCGGCCCTCGACATAGTACGCGGTCTGGAGCCGTTTCAGCATGCGCACACCCGCATCGGCCACCCATTCCGCAGCCAGCATCGCTGCCGTGGGCGGCGCGGAATCCAGCTTTACGTCATAGTTGAACTGGGTGCCCTCCTGGTACGGCGTGCCGAACGTCTGTCCGCTGAGCGCGGTAATGCGCGCTTCATGGGGCCGGACGAACTCGCGCCATTCCCCGGACATCATCTGTGCGCGCTCGCCGGCCAGCATGCCGCCACCATGCGCGACGACCTTCAGTCCTTCGGTCTCTTCGGCTACCGAAATCAGCGGCGCCAGGCCGTAGCACCAGCCGCAGTAGGGATCGTACACATAGTGAAGAGTGGCTTGATTTTCCATGTCGCTTCTCCTTGTTCAACGCGATGCGTCGGGGATGCAGGAAGGTTAGGCGCGATCGCCGCCAGCATGAATGGCATATCCGTGCAATCCAGCGTTGCATCTCGCGCAAGGCCGCGGCTGCAGCGGCGGGGCCGCCGCCTGCCGCCGCCGGTCGTTGCTGTTGCCGCAAAGCGCTCTTGCTTTGCCGTCCCATTCAGCGATCACGCACGGCCCTCTACCATGGCTGCATCGGATCGCACATCGGACCGCATATTGGAGCCAGACATGGAAGGCAATCTTTCCCTTGATGCAGAACCATCGGCATCTGTCGCGCCGGACCCGGCGGCACTGGCGCGCCCGCCCAGGGCACTCGTCATCGGCGGCTCGCTCGGCGGCTTGTTCGCGGCAACCGCGCTGCGCGCGGTCGGTTGGAATGTGGAGGTGTTCGAGCGTTCGCCCTCCGCGCTGAGCAGCCGCGGTGGCGGGATCGTGCTTCAGCCCGAGGTGATACGCGCCTTTGCCTTTGCCGGCGTCGTCCCGGGCGGCGCGCTTGGCGTGCGCTCGCACGACCGGCTGTACCTGGATTCCCGCGGCACGGTTCGCGACCGGCAGCATTCGCCCCAGACTCAGACGTCGTGGAACACGTTGTACGCGGCATTGCTGCGCAGCTTCCCGGCCGAGCACTATCATCGCGGAGCGCGGCTGACCGGCGTCGGGCAGGACGGCTTCGGCGTGCATGCCACGTTTGCCGATGGCCGGCAGGCGCAAGGCGACTTGCTGGTCGGCGCCGACGGGGCCGGCTCCACGGTCCGATCGCTCGTGCTGCCGGGTATCTCGCCGACCTATGCCGGCTATGTGGTCTGGCGCGGACTGGTCGAGGAGGAACGCCTGCCCGATAGCGCCAGGCCGCTGCTCTACGAGAACTTCGTGTTCCAGCACGAACCTGGCTCGATGATGCTGCAGTACATGGTGCCGGGGGTCGACGGTTCGACCGAGCCGGGTCACCGCCGCTTCAACTGGCTGTGGTACCTGAAGGCGGAGCCTGGCACCAAGCTCGAGCAGGTCCTGACGGACCGCAACGGCACGTTGCGCAACCAGTCCGTGCCTCCGGGTTCGCTGGGGCCCGGGCAGGAGCGCTGGATTCGCCGGATGGGCGCCGCGCATGCAAACCCTGCGTTCCAGGCGTTGATCGAGAACACCACGGAAATCTTCGTCCAGAAGATCCAGGACCTGCAGGTGCCCGGCATGCGGTTCGGCCGCGTCGTGCTGACAGGCGACGCGGCCTTTGTGCCGCGGCCGCACACCGCGGGCAGCACGGCAAAGGCGGCCGGCGACGCCGTGGCTCTCGCGCTTGCCGTCGCGCAGGCGCGTGGGCAGGATCTGGACGCCGCGCTGTCGGCCTGGCAGCAGGACCGCCTGGCGGAGGGCGCGAGAATGACGGCGTGGGGCATTGGCATGGGCAACCGGATCATGGGTATCGCGCACGCCTGAGCACGGCTGGCGACCGTGGCGGTGTTGTCCGTTCGATGCGGCAGCCCCGGCCGCTGCCGTTCAGGCCGACGGCGCTGTTCCGGCGAATGCGTCTTCCAGCAGCTGGCGGATCCCCTCGCGTTCGAGCGGACGCGGATTCGGATACTGGTCGCGCAGCGCCAGCTCGCAGGCGCGATCGAGGTCTTCCGACGACAGTCCCAGTTCACGCAGCGACGTGGGCGCACCGAGCTTCGCCGCCAGTTCGAACACGGCGAGCGGACCGCTGCCGTGCCCGGCACCCAGTGCCTGTGCAATGGCGGCCATTGCCTCCGGCGCGGCAGGCGCGTTGTACGCCAGCGCATGGGGGAGCACCACCGTGTGGACCTCGGCGTGCGGCAGGTTGAAGGTCCCGCCCAGTGTGTGGCAAAGCTTGTGATGCAGACCGGCCGTCACGCTGCCGAGCACGGCCCCGCACAGCCAGGCGCCGTAGAGCGCGTCGCTGCGGGCTTCGCGCCGCGCCTCGTCGGTGTGCTGCTCCGCTGCGGCAATGACCGGCAGTGCCCGGCCGAACGCTGCAATGCCTTCGCGTGACATCCACTGGCTCACCGGGTTGCGGTCGGAGGCATAGAGCCCCTCCGCCGCATGGGCGATGGCATTCATACCACTGGTCACGCTGATCGGGACGGGCAGGCCCAGCGAGAGGTCCGGATCGTAGAGGATGGTTCGTGGCAGCACGCGCGGGTCGCGCCCCGTGCGCTTCAGGCCGGCATCGGTCAGACCATAGATCGGCGTCATTTCCGACCCGGCGTAGGTCGTCGGCACAGCGATGACCGGCAGTTCCGACTCCAGTGCGATGGCCTTTGCCAGCCCGATGGTCGAGCCGCCGCCAATGGCGACAGCGCAGTCGGCACCAAGCCGCGCGGCGTGCTCGCGCGCCAGGCGCGCTTGCTCGATCGGCACGTGCATCACGGCGCCGTCGAAAATCCCGGCGCTGCGCGTGCCCAGCACCGCCACCGCGCGTTCGGCAAGCTTGCGCTGGCCGGGCGTGCACAGCACCAGCGCGCTGCGCGCGCCGAGGGCATCGGCTTCCTCGCCAAGCCGCGCCAGGCTGCCGGGGCCGAAGACGACACGTTGCGGACGGGTCTGGTAGGCGAAAGGAACCATCGCGAAATGCCTGTCAGGAAGTTGATAAAGGGTTTAGGCCAGCAGCGCGCGCTCAGTCGACCGCGATGTTGCGCGCCTTGATTAGCCGGCCCCAGCGTGCCGATTCGTCCTGGATCAGCTTGTTGGTCTGTTGTGCGTCGCCGGCCACCACGTCGAAGCCGCCGTCGGTCAGCAGTTTCGCGATCGCCGGATTGCGCAGCGTCGACGTCATGGCGGTGGTCAGTTTCCCCAGCACTTCCGGCGGGGTCTTGGCCGGCGCGATCATCCCGACCCACGAATAGGCCTCGAAGCCCTTGTAGGACTCGGCTACCGCGGGGACAGCCGGCAGCCTCGCGTCACGCTGGCGCGAGGTCACGGCCAGCGCGCGCAGCTTGCCCGACTGCACATAGGGCAGCACCAGCGGCAGGCTCGCGATCATCGAGTCGACGTGGCCGCCGAGCAGGTCATTGATGGCCGGGCCGCCGCCCTTGTAGGGGGTATGGATGCCGCTGGTGCCGGCGGCCTCGTGGAAGGCTTCGGCCACGAGCTGGTTCGAGCTGCCGTTGCCCACCGATGCGTAGGACACCTTGTTCGGCACGCGTGCCGCCGTCACGTAGTCCTGCACGGTCTTGTAGGGCGAGGCGGCGGGTACGACCAGCACCATCGGCGAGCGCACCATATAGGAAACGCCTGTCAGGTCGCGGTGCGAGGCATAGGGCAGCTTCGGGTAGAAATGCGGCTCGGTGGCAAAGCTGTCGAACACCATGCCGACGGTGTAGCCGTCCGGCGCGCTGCGCGCGATCTGCCCCGTGCCGATGGTGCCGCCCGCGCCTGCGCGGTTGTCGATCACCACCGTCTGCGCCAGCTGCTTGCGCAGGCCCTCCTGGACCTGCCGCGCGACCTTGTCGACGGTGCCGCCCGCGGCATAGGGGACGACGATCGTGACCGGCTTGGCGGGCCATGCTTCCGCCCGCGCGAAGCCCGGCGCCAGCGTGCAGGCAAGCGTCAGCACCAGCGCGGCGGATGTTTGCGCGCGCGCCCGCGCCGCATGGAAAAGGGGGGCCAGGGCAGTAGTCATCTTGGAACTTATCTCCATGGTCGGTACCTTTATGATCGTTCGTGTCGGCTTGTCGGTTTAGCAAATGACATGATGCTTCTGCTTTGCATTTCCTGCAAAAAGCCTTGCACCGCAGCGCATCGTCCCGATACTATGCGCTGGTTGTTGCAACGGGAAGCCTTTGCTTCCGCGCAACGCCTTTGCGGGAAATGCACAAATGGAATTTGTCCGTTTTGCCGAGAACCTGGCCACCTTCGTCGACGTGGCGCGCGCCGGCAGCTTTTCGGCGGTCGCCAGGCGCAAGGGACAGGTGGCGTCGTCGGTAGCGCGCCAGATCGATGCCCTCGAGCGCGAAATGGGCGTTGCGCTGTTCACGCGCTCCACGCGCGCGCTGGTGCGCACCGAGGCCGGAGACCTGCTGTTCGAGCGCGCCACGCGCATCCTGCAGGAACTGAACGAAACGCGCGACGCCGTGACGGCGCTGGAACAGGGCGTCAGTGGCAGGCTGCGGGTTGCCTGCCTGCCGGCCTTCGCGCGACGCCATGTGGTGCCGCATCTTGGCAGCCTGTATGCGCAGTATCCGGGGCTGACCGTGGAGCTGGAGCTGACCGACCGCGTCGTGGATCCGGTGCTGGAGCGCTTCGACGTGGTCATCCGCGTCGGACAGCAGGCCGACAGCAGCCTGATTGCCCGGCGCATCGCCAGCCAGCGCTATATCGTCTGTGCAACGCCGGCCTATCTCCAGGCGCACGGCCGTCCCTTGCATGCCGAAGAGCTCGCCCATCACCGTCTGATCGACCGCGCCCACAGTACCAGCATGCGTGGGTGGCGAGAAGTACTCAGGCCGGCTCATGCCGCGAGTGCCGCGTTCGCCATGGAGTGTGATGATTGCGATGCGCGCCGGCTGTCGGTGTTGCAGGGGCTCGGGATTGCGCTGATGCCGGACTGGTCGGTCGGCGAGGATATCGGTGCGGGCCGCCTGGTGGAACTGCTGCTGGAGGGCGTGTTACCGCAGGCGCAAGGCGGCATCCATCTGGTGCGGGCCGCGCCGCGTCCGCCGGCCAAGCTCAAGGCATTTTCCGCGCACCTGCTCCAGAGCATCGGCTCCCCGCCCCGCTGGCAGGTGGCGATGACGCGCGCCGGTGGTCCTGCCGGGCGCGATGCCGCCTGAGATGTCATTGCCGGGCGCCGCATGGCTGGCAGCAGCAAAGCCGGACCCGGTAAGGCCTGGCGTTGCCGCGGTCTGGCTCAGGCCAGCGCCGGATAGTCGGTGTAGCCGACAGCCGTGCCACCGAAGAACGTGGCGGCATCCGGCGCGTTCAGCGATGCCTGGACCCTGAGGCGACGGGGCAGGTCAGGATTGGCGATGAACGGTCGGCCGAACGCGATGATGTCGGCGCGGCCGTCGGCGATCGCCTGCTCCGCGGACTTGCCATCGTACCCGCCTGCCAGCATCAGGACGCCGCGGTATGCCGCCCGCATCGCGAGAATCATGCCGTCCCAGCGCGGATCAGCGGCCTCGTCCTTGACGGTCCCGACCATGGCCGGCTCGACCAGGTGCAAGTACGCCAGCGGCCAGTCATTGAGGCGTTGCGCGATGTAGCCAAAGGTGGCCTCCGGCGTGTCATCGCCCATGCCCATGAAGCGTCCCATCGGTGTGAGGCGTACGCCCACGCGCTCCGCCCCGATTTCCTCGGCCGCGGCGTCCACCACCTCCAGCAGGAAGCGGGCGCGGTTCTCGATGCTGCCGCCATAGGCGTCGGTGCGGTGGTTGCTTTCCGAATTGATGAACTGGTCCAGCAGGTAGCCGTTGCCCGCATGGATCTCGACGCCATCCACGCCCGCGTCGATCGCATTGCGCGCGGCCCGCCGGTAGTCCTGCACGATGGCCGCAATCGCTGCCGCACTCAATGCCTGCGGTGTCGGGATCTCGCTCCACACGCCGTTGCCGTCCGCGTCGACGATGAAGGTCTTGCCCGGCACGGGCAGCGCGCTCGGCGCCACGGGCAGGGCGCCGCCGGGCTGGAACGACGGGTGCGAAACGCGGCCGACATGCCAGAGCTGCAGGAAGATCCGGCCGCCTTCGGCATGCACGGCCTCCGCCACTGCGCGCCAGCCCTCGATCTGCTCGGCGCTATGGATGCCGGGCGTCCAGGCATAGCCTTGCCCCTGTTGGGAAACCTGCGAGGCCTCGGTAATGATCAGCGCTGCCGACGCACGTTGCCGGTAGTACTCCACATTCATGGCGCTGGGCACGTTGCCCGGCTGGCCGGCGCGCGAGCGCGTCAGGGGCGCCATGGCCACGCGGTGGTTCAGTTGCAGGGCCCCGATGGTGATGGGAGCGAACAGATGGGATGTCATGACAGCGACTCCGTTGACGGATTTCGAAGAGACACGGTCTCAGCGGCGCGAAGCCAGTTCCAGCGCCGCCAGCGAGACCAGGCCAAGACCACTGCCGGCGGCGACGATGCCGGACCAGCCGAGATGCGTGTAGAGCGTGCTGGCCAGTGCGGAGCCCACCGCGCCGCCGGCACGCGCTCAATGCCGCCAGCCGCGGACGCCTGAACGCGTAGCACGATGTTGCGGCTCGCGGCGCGGCAGTGTCGTGACGATGATCGCCACCGTGGCCAGCGTCATCGCGGCGGCGATGTAGAAGACGGCGCGCCAGCCGAAGAGAACAGCCCGACGGCATAGCCGATCTGTGTCAGCGACACGATCACGCTGGCGCTCTGGGCGGACAGGCCGACCGCCGGGGCAATCAGCTCGATGATCGGCTGAGCGTAGTAGAGATTGGCGACCAGCACGCTGGCGCACAGCGCAAACAGGGCGACCAGCGCGCCGGACATCGGCGCGGTCGCATGGGCGGGGCCATGCTGGGT
>NZ_JBYTAG010000028.1:0-81917 GCF_058787995.1 Cupriavidus sp. FW305-27 | reverse complement strand
CCCCCACCCCCTTTTCCACCCAGGAGGCAACGTCATGACGGACACCCTGATCAAGGTCGATCTGGCCGAATCGCCGTACGAGAACCCCAACGTCCACAACCGCTGGCACCCGGACATCCCGATGGCCTGCTGGGTCAAGCCGGGCGACGACTTTATCCTCGAAACCTACGACTGGACCGGCGGCTTCATCAAGAACAACGATTCGGCCGACGATGTGCGCGACATCGATTTGTCGATCGTCCATTTCCTGTCCGGTCCAGTAGGCGTGGAAGGCGCCGAACCCGGCGACCTGCTGGTGGTGGATCTGCTGGACATCGGCGCCAGGCCGGAAAGCCAGTGGGGCTTCAACGGCTTCTTTTCGAAGCAGAACGGCGGCGGCTTCCTGACCGACCACTTTCCGCAGGCGCAGAAGTCGATCTGGGACTTCCACGGGCTCTACACCTCGTCGCGCCATATCCCCGGCGTGAGCTTTGCCGGGCTGATCCACCCGGGGCTGATCGGCTGCCTGCCGGACCAGGCCATGCTGGAGACGTGGAACAAACGCGAGATGGATTTCATCGCCACCGATCCCGGGCGCGTGCCCCCCCTGGCCAATCCGCCGTTTGCCGCCACCGCGCACATGGGCAGGCTGCAAGGCGATGCGCGCGCCCAGGCTGCCGCGGCCGGCGCGCGCACGGTGCCGCCGCGCGAGCATGGCGGCAACTGCGACATCAAGGACCTGTCACGCGGTGCCAAGGTCTACTTCCCCGTCTATGTGGACGGCGCGGGCCTGTCCGTGGGCGACCTGCATTTCTCGCAGGGCGATGGCGAGATCACGTTCTGCGGCGCCATCGAAATGGCCGGCTGGGTGCATATGCGCGTGTCGCTGATCAAGGGCGGCATGGCCAAGTACGGCATCCGCAATCCGATCTTCAAGCCCAGCCCGATCACGCCGAGCTACAACGACTACCTGATCTTCGAAGGGATCTCCGTCGATGAGTCAGGCAAGCAACATTACCTGGATGTGCACGTGGCCTACCGGCAGGCATGCCTGAACGCGATCGAATACCTGAGCAGGTTCGGCTACTCGCGGGCCCAGGCCTATTCGATCCTCGGCACAGCGCCGGTTCAGGGGCATATCAGTGGCGTGGTGGATATTCCCAATGCCTGCGCCACGCTGTGGCTGCCGACGCAGATCTTCGATTTCGATATCCGGCCCAACGCCAGCGGGCCGGTGAAGATGATCCAGGGCGGCGTGGACCTGCCCCTTTCCCCCGACCTGGCCTAGCCTGGAAGGTGGTTGTCGTGATCCCACTGGCGGAGATGCAATGCCCACCTACGACTATCGGTGTGAAGATTGTGGCGATTTCGCGGTGATGCGGCCAATGTCGCGGCGCGACGAAGCCGCGGCCTGCCCGCAATGCGGCGCGCTGGCAGCGCGCGCGCTGGTGGCCGCACCGGCGCTGGCCAGCATGGCGAGGTCGGCGCGCGCGGCGCATGCGGTCAATGAGCGCAGCGCGGCCGAGCCCAGGTCATCGTCGGCGCATGGCGCCGGGTGTGGCTGCTGCGGCCCGGTCCGGCTGGCCGGGCGCACGGACGCGGCCAAGGCCCCCGGGGGGCGGCCCTGGATGATCAGCCACTGAGCGGAAGTTGCCTTTTGCGGCTGCCGGGAGCGGGGCGACTAGCGGAACGCCGGCTCGTCGAAACTGCGCAGCTTGCGCGAATGCAGCTGCTCCACCCCGTTCTCACGCAGGATGCGGATCGCCTCCAGCCCGATGGTCATATGCTGGCTGACACGCTGGCGATAGAAGGCGTTGGCCATGCCGCGCAGCTTGAGCTCGCCATGCAGCGGCTTGTCCGACACGCATAGCAAGGTGCCATAGGGCACGCGCAGCCGGAAGCCGTTGGCCGCCACCGCCGCGCTTTCCATATCGATGGCAATCGCGCGCGACTGGTTGAAGCGCGCATACAGCGACTTGGACTTGAGTTCCCAGTTGCGGTCGTCGGTCGAGACCACCGTGCCGGTGCGCATGCGGGTCTTCATCTCGTTGCCGGACAGCCCGGTCACGCGCGCAACGGCCTCCTGCAAGGCCACCTGGATCTCGGCGATTGGCGGCACCGGCACCCACGGCGGCAAGTCGTGGTCGAGCACGTGGTCGTCGCGCACATAGGCGTGCGCCAGCACGTAGTCGCCGAGCTGCTGCGAGCGGCGCAAGCCGCCGCAGTGGCCCACCATCAGCCAGCAATGCGGGCGCAGCACGGCCAGGTGGTCGGTCATGGTCTTGGCGTTGGACGGTCCCACGCCGATATTGACCAGCGTCACCCCCAGCTTGTCTTCGCGCACCAGGTGATAGGCCGGCATCTGCGGCAGCGCGCGCGGGCGCGAGGCGTCGTCGGGTTCCGCGCCGCCCAGTTCCTGCATCACGTCGCCGGGTTCGACAAAGCGGGTGTAGCCGCCGCCGTCGCTGCTGGCCATCAGGCCCCGGCCCAGCTCGACAAACTCGTCGACATAGCGCTGGTAGTTGGTGAACAGCACGAAGCGCTGGAAATGCTGCGGTGCCGTGCCGGTGTAGTGGTACAGCCGCTGCAGGGCCAGGTCCACGCGCTCGGCCGGGAACAGCGACAGCGGCCAGGCCTCGCCCGGGATCGGCTCATAGGTGCCGTTGGCGATGCCGTCGTCGATGCGGCTCAGCTCGGGCAGCACGAACGATGCCTCCAGCTCGCGCGCCTGGGTGTAGCTGATGTCGGTGGTCGAAGCCTCGATCACGAACGGCAGCGGGATCGGGCGCCGGCTCAGCCCTACCACCACAGGCACGCGGTGATAGCGCATCAGCCGCTCGATCTGGTCGCGGTAGTAGTCCGCCAGCAGGTCGGGGCGGGTCACGGTGGTGCCATACACGCCCGGGTAGGCCACCGTGCCCCATGACGGCCGGCTGTCGGTGACCATGGTCTCGATATTGACCGAGATGCCCAGGTACGGATAGCACGCATGCGCGGCCGAGGGCAGCGGCTTGCCGCTGGCGAAGGCATCGAAGCGCGCGCGCACGGCGCCGACAGAAGCTTCGTAGATGTCGCGGATGCGCGCGATCGCCGCATCCGCGTCGGTGAACTCGGCAAGCTGATCGGCCGGATGTGCGGAGGAAAAGACGGGGGCGTTCATGGAGGCCATGATACCGCGCCGGCGCGCCTGCGTGAGCAGCACCCGACCCCGCCGGAAGCCAAATTGACGCGCCCGCGCCCGCTCGCTACACTCCGCCAATTGCGCGGCACGGGTTCCCGTGCCGTTCTCGACTCGCGGCGCCCCTCGTGGCAGGGGGCGGCGAGGGGCCGTACACGCTTTACTGGGAGAGCCGCCGATGGAAATCCGTAACCTGTTGCCTGACGACATCGAGGCAGCCAGACAACTACTGATCGCCAACGGCTGGGCCCACCGGGTGGGCGGCCCGGAGAAATTCGCACGGCTGGTGGCCAACTCCCAACGGGTGGTCGTGGCGGTGGAGCACGGCGAGATCGTCGGCTTTGCCCGCGCACTGTGCGACGACGTCTGCGACGGCTTCCTGTCGATGGTTGCCGTCGCGCCCAGCCACCGCCGGCGCGGCATCGGCCGCGCCCTGGTGCGGCACATCGTGGGCAACGACCCCGACATCACCTGGATGCTGCGCGCGGCGCGTTCCTCCGAAGCCGCATTCTTCGGCCAGCTCGGCTTTACGCCGTCGATGGTGGCAATGGAGCGGCGCCGGCCCTGATGCGCCAGCGCGCCCGGCGCAGCGTCAGCGGGCGCCCATCTTGCGCCGGAACTCTTCGGCCGTACCCACCTGCCGGAACAGCGGCCCGCCCGGTGCGAAGCGATCCGCGCTCGCCAGCGGCCCCACCACCACCGGTTCGAATCCCGCATCGCGCACCAGCTGCGCGGCCACATCGAGCGCGGCCTTGTCGTCGCCGGCAATGGGCACCGCCACCAGGCCGCCCGCCCGGTGGTGCTCGCTGGCAAACTGTGCCGCCCCCATGAAGTTGAAGGCCCGCACCACGCGCGCGCCGCGCAGGTAGCGCGCGGTGGTGATGCCGATGCCGTCACGCCTGGCCTCCTCGGTGATCGGGCCATCGCGGTGCTCATAGGCATTGGTGGCATCGAGCACGATCTTGCCGCGCCAGGCATCGGCATGGTCGCGGCTGAGCTGCGGCAGCGCGCCGTAGGGCGTGGCCAGGAACAGCACGTCAGAGAACGCAATCGCCTCGGCCACGGTGCCGGCGCGCGCCAGCGTACCCAATTCTTCCACCAGCGGCTTGAGTGCCTCCGGGTGCCGCGACGAGAACAGGACCGGGTGTCCGGCCTTGACCCACAGCCCGCCCACCGTGCCGCCGATGCGGCCCGAGCCGATCACGCCGATGCGCTGCGCGGCGGCCTCGCGGCTGGCCGCCGGCCCAGGCTGGGCGCGCGCGGCGCGCGGCAGGGGCACGGCCAGCACCAGGGCCGCGGCGCCGGCACCAAGCCAGCGGCGGCGGGCAGGATCGAAGCGGGATGCCTTGGCGTTCATCGCAAATCCTCCGCAGTAGACACGACCACCCGTCCCGTACGTCATACGGGCAGCTGGGATGACTCTAGGCGAAAAGCGACGGCCGTGCGTGGACGGCTAGCGGTCGTTGCGGATCGGACCGAATTCGGCCGGCACCCATGCATACCCGGCCGCATCGCGGCGCACATGGCCAAGGCCCGGGAAAGGCATATGCGCGCCCCCCACCCACAGCCGGCCCTTGGCGGCATCGGCCAGGATGCGCTGGCGCGTGATCACGGCCTGTTTGCTGTCCACGTCAAACTCGATCGCCACTTGCGGGCGGCGGAACTGCACCGCATGGCTGTGCACGATGTCGCCCCACAGCAGCAGGCTGTCCTTGCCCGAGGTGAACAGGTAGCCACTGTGGCCCGGAGTATGGCCATTGGCCGGCACCGCGCGCACACCGGGAACGGGCTCGACACCGGCGCCGCCGTTGAAGGGCCGGAAGCGCTGCGCCGCCTGGTACGGCGCGACCGCGGCGCGCGCCATGGCGAACAGGCCCTGCGCCTCCTTCGGCGCGGCAGCGGCATTGGCCTCGCTGAGCCAGTAGTCGGCATCGGCCTTGTCGACATAGACGGTTGCGTTCGGGAAGGCCGCCTTGCCGTTGGCGGCCAGGCCGCAGGCGTGGTCGCCGTGCAGGTGGGTCAGCAGCACGGTGTCGATCTGTTCCGGCGCGTAGCCCGCCGCGCGCAGGTTTTCGCCGATGCGCCCGAGCGTGGGCCCGAAGCAGGCTGCCGCGCCCGTATCGACCAGCACCAGGTGGCTGCCGGTATGGATCAGGTAGGCGTTGACCGCGGTCTGCATGCCTGGCGTCGATTCGACGAACATCCGCGCCAGCAGGCTCTGCACCTCGCGCGCGCTGGTGTACCTGAGGATCTTCGGGTCCAGGTCGATGTAGCCGTCATAGAGCGCCGTGACCTCGAGCTGGCCGACCATCATGCGGTAGTAGCCCGGCACCTGGGTCTTCTGCTGCGCCGGCGGCGTGGCGGTCTGCGCAGTGGCGATGGCGGGAAGCACGGCGGCCCCCATGGTGACGGCGATGGCGGCACACAATACGGCCTGGCGCAGCCCCGGGCGACGGCCGGGATGTAAGTTTGCATGGCACACCACGGACTGCTGCTTCATATCCTGTTCCTGTTCTGGTTGGTATTGTCGAGGAGTAGGCCGGAGCGGCAAGGCCGCGCGGCCAGGCATATCTTAGCCGGCCCTTGTCCATCAAGGCCGCAAGCACCAAAGCGTACCTACTTCTGCGTAAAAAACGGGGCCGTTTGGCCCCGTTTTCCATGCATGGGAGCTTGCGCTGCCCTGCGTTCACTCCGGCTGGATATTCGCCGCCTTGATGATGCGTCCCCACTTGCCGGACTCTTGCAACTGGAACTTCGCCAGCTCCGCGGGCGTGCTGGTGAACACCTCTGTGCCGGTCGACTTGTAGAAGCCAGCCGCGCTATCGCCGCGCGCGGCCTTGACCATCATCGCATTGAGCTTCGCCACCACCGGCTGCGGCGTGCCGGCGGGCGCATAGGCCGCGAACCAGTAGCTCATCTCGTAGCCCTTGACGCCGGCTTCGTCGATGGTGGGCACGTCCGGCGCCAGCGGCGAGCGCGTCTTGCCCGACACCCCCAGCGCGCGCAGCTTGCCGCTCTTGACCTGCGGCAGGCCGGTGGCCGTGTCCGTGATCATCATCTGGATCTGGTTGCCGAGCAGGTCGGTGATGGCCAGCGGGTTGCTCTTGTACGGCACGTGCAGCAACTCCACATGCGCCATCTGCTGGAACAGCTCGCCGGCAATGCGCGACGACGAGCTGCCGCTGCCGAAGCTGAGCTTGCCCGGCTGCTGTTTTGCCAGCGCGATGAACTCGCCCACGGTCTTGGCCGGCACCTGCGGGTTGACCACCATGATCTGGCCGCCGCGGCCCAACGCGGTGATCGGCGCGTAGTCCTTGACCGGGTCGTAGGGCAGCTTCTTGAACAGGTGCTCGTTGGCCGCATGCGTGGTGTTGGTGCTGATCAGCACGGTGTAGCCGTCCGGCGCGGCCTTGGCCACGTCCGACGCGGCGATGAAGCCATTCGCGCCCGGCTTGTTGTCGACCACCACGGTGACCTTGCTGTCCACGGTGATGGCCTGGCCGATGGCACGCGCCAGCTGGTCGGTGGCGCTGCCGGCGGCGAACGGCACCACGAAGCGGATCGGCTTGTCCGGGAACTCGGCCCAGGCCTGCCCCGCGGGCAGGACCAGCGCAAGCGCGGCGACGGCCAGTGGCTTGAGAAATGGGTACATCGTGGTCTCCTGTAGAAGTCGTTGTCGGTGTGAAGCGGTGGATCAGTGGCTAGCCGCGGTGCCGGACACGAGCCGCGGCGGCACGGGGATCTCAAGCTGCAGCAGGCGGAACGACAGCGCCTTGCCGTGCGTGTCGAGGTTGAGCGCGTCGTTGACGCCGCCATCGAGCACGCCATCGAGGACGAAGTTCATCGCCTGCAGCGACGGCACCAGGTAGCGCGTGACGGCCGTGGGCCGGCGCTCGCGGAACAGCGCGCGCACGGCGTCCTCGGTCACGTGCTCGACCAGGTGGTCGTAGTCGCGCGCGTCGTAGGCGATCACGCTGATGTTGGAACGGTTGCCCTTGTCGCCGGTGCGGCCGTGTGCGAACTGGTAGAGCGCGGCAGTGTCAGTCATGGTCGGACCTCCTCAGGCGATGAAGCTATGCGTGGCCGTCACGGCCTCGCGCGGTACCAGGCACGACACCGCATTCAGGCGCGCGCGCTGCGCGGTGCGCACGCCGCCGCCGCCGGCCGGGCCGCAGGTATAGAGCGCATTGACCTCGCGCTGCAGGGCCTGCGCCACCGTCAGGTCGTCGTGCGCCAACGCGGCGCGCAGGCGCACGTCCTGCGCCGCTTGCTCATGCGGCTGGCGCTGGGCGAACATGGCGCCGCCATCGTCGGCCAGCACGCTGAGCACGCCGATCAGGTCGAAGCGGATGGGCGCGTCATGGCCCAGCAGCTGCATGCGCCGGCGCAGGATGTCGGCGGCCAGCCGCGCGCGGGCGGCGGCATTGGGGCCGGCGTACGAGATTTCGCCCTCGGCCAGCCAGCCGCCGTGGCTGAACACATTGGCCTTGAGCTGCGCCGGGCGGGGATGGCCGCGCACATTGCGCACCGCCACGCGGTCGGGGGCCAGTTGCGTGACCGTGACCGTACCAATATCTGCGACCACGTCAGGCGTCAGGTACGCGGCCGGATCGTGGACCTCGTACAGCAGCTGCTCCTTGACCGTGCGCAGGTCGACGCAGCCGCCGGTGCCGGCGGCCTTGAAGATCTCGATGCCGCCGTCCTCGGCCAGCTGCGCGATCGGGAAGCCCACCGCATGCACATCGGGTACGTCCTTCATGCCGGGATCGGCAAAGTAGCCGCCGCTGACCTGCGCCCCGCATTCAAGCAGGTGGCCGGCCATGGTCGCGGCGGCCAGGCGGTCCCAGTCGTCCCACGACCAGCCAAAGTGCGCCATCGCCGGCCCCACGGCCAGCGCCGGATCGGCCACGCGTCCGCACACCACCACCTGGGCGCCGGCGGAGATCGCCTCGGCGATGCCTTGCGCGCCGATATAGGCGTTGGCGCAGACGAAGCGATCGGCGTCGAATGCATCGCCAAGAATGCCGTGCAAGCGCGCGCGTCCCGCATCGTCGGACAGGTCATCGCCCTCCACTACCGCAACACGCGGCTCGGGCAGGCGCAGTTCCTGCGCCAGCTGCAGCACGCGCCGCGCCGCGGCGCGCGGATTGGCGGCGCCGAAATTGCCGACGATGGGAATGCGGTGTTGCAGGCACAGGCCCAGCACCGGCACCAGCAGCGCATCGAGCAGCGGCTCGTAGCCCTGCGCGGGATCGTTGCGCCGCGCCAGCTGCGCCAGCGCGAGTGTGCGCTCGGCCAGGGTCTCGAAGATCAGCGCGGCCGGCTGGCCGGAGGCAATCAGCGTGCGCACCACCGGCAGCGCGGCATCGGTGCGGTCGCCGGAGAAGCCGGCGCCGGAGCCGATCAGCAAGGGAGCAGTCATGGTCGGGGGCAGGTCGTTGGTGGGGTCGATCCCATTCTAGGGCTGGTACGTCCAGCCAAAAAACGGATTATTTGGATTAATCTATCGACTTAGTGGATAAATCCGCCAGCCCATGAACCTCTCGGTCAAGCACCTGCGCGCCTTCGTGGCGCTGGCCACCTACCGCAACTTCACGCGCGCGGCGCGCGCCTGCCACCTGTCGCAATCGGCCTTCAGCGCGCTGGTGCAGACACTGGAGGAACAGGCCGGCAGCCGGCTGTTCGAACGCACCACGCGGCATGTGGAGCTGAGCAGCGACGGCGTGCGCTTCGAGCAGACCGCGCGCCGGCTGCTGGCCGATTTCGAAACCGCGTTCGAGGACCTGCGCGCGCACGCCGAGCGGCGCAAGGGGCGGGTGTCGATCGCGGCGCTGCCGTCGCTGGCCGGCGGCGACTTGCCGCCGCTGCTGGCGCAGTTCCGCGCGCTGTATCCGGGCATCGCGCTGGAGCTGTTCGACCAGCTCGCCGACGGCTGCATCGAACTGGTCCGCCAGGGCCGCGCCGACTTTGCGCTGGCCCCGGCACCGGCCCAGGACGAAGACCTGCGCGTGGAGCCGCTGGTGCGCGACACCTTCCACCTGGTGTGCCCGGCGGACCATGCGCTGGCGCGCAAGCGCCGCATCACGCCGCAGATGCTGGCGGGCCTGCCGTTTATCCAGCTGTCGCGCACGACCAGCGTGCGCCAGCACCTGGACGCCGCGCTGCATCCGTTGCGCCTGACCAGCGTGATGGAGGTGGAGCACCTGGCGACGGTGGCGGCGCTGGTGCAGGCGGGGCTGGGCGTGAGCGCGGTGCCGTCGCTGGCGCTGTTTCAGTTCCGGCGCGAGGGGCTGGCGATCCGGCCACTGCAGCTGCCGTCGCTGGTGCGCGATATCTGCCTGGTGCGGCTCAAGGACCGCGGCGACTCGGCCGCTGCAGCCGCGATGATCGACTGCCTGCAGGCGTTCTACCGCGGCGGCAAGCCGCCCGCGCGGCGCTGAAAACCCGCCAGGAGTGGCACGCAGAATTGGGTACGCTTTGCCGCCGACGACGGCTCAGAAGTGCCCGAGATAGCCGCCGTCCACGGCCAGCACCTGTCCGGTGACATAGGACGCGGCCGGCGACGCCAGGAACACCACCGCCCCCGCCACTTCCTCCGGCTGGCCCCAGCGGCCCAGCGAGGTGCGCTGGCGCAGCCACTCGGCCACGCTCTCGTCCTCGACCATGGGCTGGTTGGGCTCGGTAGCGAAGTAGCCCGGGGCGATCGCATTGACGGTGACGCCGTGCCGCCCCAGGTCGGCCGCCATGGCGCGCGTGAGCGCATCCAGGCCGCCCTTGGTGGCGGGGTAGAGCACGTCGCCGGCACGCGCGACCTGGCCCGCAATCGAGCTCACATTGACGATGCGCCCGTAATCGCCGCCGCGCATGCGCTGCGCGGCGAGCCGGCACAGCGCGTAGGGCGCCACCAGGTTGGTCTCGAGCATGGCGCGCAGGTCGCCGGCATCGAGCTGCGCCATGGTGCTGCGGTTGCGCGCGCCGGCATTGTTGACGAGGATGTCGAGCCGGCCATGGGCGGCGTCGATGCGGTCGAACGCGGCAGCCACGGCGGCTTCATCGGTGATATCGAGCACCAGCGCCTCGGCGCTGCCGCCGCGCGCGGCCAGCGCGGCGACGGCCGCTTGCACGCGCTGCGCATTGCGCGCCACCACCAGCACATGGGCGCCGGCGTCGGCCAGCCCGGCGGCAATCGCCAGGCCCAGGCCCTGCGCGCCGCCGGTAACCAGCGCCACGCGGCCGTGCAGCGAGAACGGGGTACGGGAATCGGGGGAGAGGGTAGGAGTAGCCATGCGGGGGACTATACCGCAGCCCCCCTATCCGCGGCTTTCAGCGGATCAGCTTGCCGGTGGACGAGACGATCGACATTTCCACGAACGACGAGCCGGTATGGCGCTCGGCGCTGTAGCTGATCAGGATGCCGCCAAGGTCGTAGTCGCGCATGCCTTCCAGCGCCGTGACCAGGCGCTCGCGCGTCAGGTCGGGGCCGGCGCGGCGCAGCCCTTCGACCAGCACCTTGGCCGACATGAAGCCCTCCATGCCGGCGTTGGACGGCTCCACGCCCTGCTGCTTGGCCAGGCTGCGGTATTCGCTGGCCAGCGTCATCTGGCTGGAGTTGGTGCCCGGCACCACCTGCGTGATGATCAGCCCGCGCGCATCGTCGCCCAGTTCACGGATAAAGGAATCGGCGGCGTTGTTGGACAGCGTGACGAACTGTGCCTCGCTGCCTGCGCGGCGCAGTTCGCGGATGATGCGCGCCGCCTCGGAGCCCGAGCCGATCACCAGTACCGCCTGCGGGTTGGCCTTGTTCATGGCGGCCACGCTCTGGGTGATATCGCCCATGGGCCGGGCAAAGCTTGCCGTCGCCGCCGGCTGCACCCCGCGCGCCTGCAGCGCGGCGCTGTAGCCTTCGAGCACGTCCCGGCCAAAACCGTCGTTGGCGTAGAAGATGCCGATGCGGCTCATGCCCGAGGTGGCCAGGTGGTTGATCGCGCGCGCCACCTCGTCCTGGTACTTGGCGCGCACATTGAACACGTAGCGGTTGACCGGCCGGTGCAGCGTGATGGCGCCGGTCAGCGGCGCCACCAGCGGCACCTTCTGCGCGGCGATGATGGGCAGGATGCTTTCGTTCTGCGGCGTGCCGCGCACCATGAAGAGCGCGAACACCTTGTCCTCGTCGATCAGCCTGCGCACATTGTCGGGCGTGCGCTTGGCATCGAAGCCGTCATCGTGGGTCACCAGCTCGATGCGCCGCCCGGCCACGCCGCCGCTGGCGTTGATGGTGCGCAGGTACACCTGCGCGCCGGCGATCTGCTCCTTGACCGAACCGGCCACCGGACCGGTGACGCCGGCCGACTGGCCGATGCGGATGGTGTTGCGGGTCACGCCCGGTTCCGCCAGGGCCGTCTGTGCGGCCCATCCCAGCGTGGCGGCCAGCATGCCGCACGCGATCCATTTCGCTTTCATTGTCTCGACCCCTTGCGCCTGTGCGGCTGTCCTTCATTGTGTATGGCGGCGCGGCATGCACGGCCGCGCGCCGTTACGCAAGTTACCGCATGCGTCTCATGGGGGCAAACCGGGAAAGATCGGAGTGTTGCAGCGGCATCACACCGGAACCGCGAAGGCGGTTCCGGTGCGAGCCGGGGCGCGCTAAAGGATGCGCGTCAGGGCGCGCCGCAAGGGCGCGCGGAAAGACATGCGACCGCGTTGAACGACAATAAGCGACGATACGCCGACGGCTCAGGGGAAAGCCGGCACAGCCGGGTCCAACCCCGCAAAGCTGGCTTCCGGATGCGCGTTCGCGAGCAGGGTTTCGATTTCCTCGACACGGCTGCGCGGCACGTCGACCATCAGCAGGATCTTGCCGGCCTCGATGTCCTTCTCGAATGCACGCAGCCGGCTGTTGGGTGCCGAACTGCCGATCATGCTCGAGGCCCACGCGCCAAACACCGCGCCCAGCACCGCCAGCACGCCGACGAGGCCCCACTGCGGGGTGTCGCTGACGATCGGGAACATCGCCACCACGACGCCGGCCACGACGCCCACGCCGCCGCCGACCATCAAGCCCATCTCGGCGGCATGCACGATGTCGGAGGTCTGGAACAGGTTGGCTTCATGCAGGCCGGTCATGTCGGAGCCGTCGCGCGCCACGAAGTGGATGTGGCGGTTCTCGAGCCGGGCAAGCAGCAGGTCGTCCATGGTGCGACGGGCACTCGCCAGGTCGGGCAACAACCAGAAGATGCGTTTGCGCATGTCTCTCTCCTTTTTCAGGCCGCACCGCCGGTGAGTTTGAGCCTGGTCAGAAAGTACCGCTGGCGGCGCGGGGTTATTTCTTTGTACGCCGTTCAAGGGGCCAGCGCAAGGCGCGTTTCCGTGCCTGCGCACCCTCGCCGCGGATGTGATGCGCACGTGCCCCCGCACATGCGGGGCACGCGTCACGTCAGGCGGAAATTCGCAGCAAAGCGCGTCAGAAAGTGATTGGCAGGCGCAGGTTCACCTGCAGGTCGGGGGTGTCGCGCGTCAGCCCCGCACCCACTGAAAGGTTCACCGTGTAGCGGTTGTTGAAGCGGTACGAATAGCCCACCAGCAAGGTGCCCTGGGTCACGCGCACCGAGCCCGGCACGGTCTGGCCGTTCTGCTTGGTCGGCCAGATGATGGCCTGGTCATAGCCGATGCTGAACGACGCCTTCTCATTGAGCGACAGGCCCATGCCGAAGCTGAACTCGAAGATGTCGCCGGGGGCGATCTTGCCGAGATTCTCCTTCTCGCCGTTCAGCACGGTGCGGCTCACGTTGTCGCGCGCAAAGTTGTGCAGGTAGCTGAAGGTGCCGAAGAACACCGCCGGGTCGGTCGGCAGCAGCCAGGTGATGCCGGGCTGGATCGCCTGGAAGCCGGTGCCGGTGGGCAGCCCGAGCGGCAGGCCGGTGCCGGTGGCATTGCCCACGCAGCGCGTCACGCAGTCGGTCACGACCTCGAACGGGTCGGTGCCGGTATTGGACTTGTAGCGCAGCCAGCCGACGAAGTACGGAATCTTCTCGTTGCCGTAGTTGAGCTGGTAGCGCACCGTCGCCTCGACGTCGCCGATACCGCTGCCGCTCGCATTGAACACGCGGTCGACCGCCGTGCCGGTGAAGACCTCGCGGCTGACTGTCTGGCCCGATGAGTGCACGTAAGGCACCTTGGCTTCGATTTCCAGCCGCTTGGTCAGGCCGTAGCGAAACGCTACCGACGGGATGTAGGTCGAGGTCTTGACTTCGCGCACATCGACCAGGCCGATCAGGATGGCCGGGATGACCGTGTAGCCGACCAGCGCGACGCGGTTATTGGACGAATAGCCGTACTGGAAGCCGGGCTCGATCACCAGCTTGCCCTGGGCGGTCAGCACGCCGGGCTGGTCGATGATCGGCGCGATCTCAGGCGGACGGCGGTCTTCCTCCGGCGGGCGGCCCACGGGTTCTTCCAGGGCCACGGTCTGCCGGTCGGCGGACTCGCCCGCCTGCGGACCCTGGGCCATGTCCTGCGGTGGCTGGAGAATGATCTGCTGCGGGTTGTTGACCGCGTTGGGCGCTGACTGGGTGGCGCTGGCAGCGGCCGCCGCGGTAGCGGCGTTGGTGGCATTGTCGGACGGCGACACGCCTGGCCCCGCGCGCTGGCCGCCGCGCTTGTTGGCCAGCACCTCGGTGCCGATCACGTTACGCAGTTCGCGGATCAGCGCCTCCTGTTCGGCCAGCGCCCGCTTCATGGCGTCGAGCTGGGTGGCCTGTTCGGCAAGCTCCTTCTGCAGTGCTTCCAGTCCGGCTGCGGGTGGTCCCGCATCCGGCGGCGTCTGGGCCTGCGCCAGGCCGCCGAGCAACAGTAACGTCGAGCATCCCGCATTGCGAATGCCCTGCATCGACCGCTTCTTCATGACGTCTTCCTCCCCCGGGACGGCAGGCTGTTCTTGCAGGAGCCTGCGACCTGTACTGCCCGATGCCTCGCTACGACTACCTCATGCTTGCGGCCCGCATCAGCGCGTTGTTCAGCGTGGTGTTGGCCAACTGCGACCGGAATGCCTGCAGCGTATTTACGCTTGCGTCGATTGTCATCAGGCTCCGGATGCTCTGGTTGTTCAAGGTGTTCTGGATCACGGTCGTTGGCGTCCCCGCCAGCGATCCCACCGATGCCGCATTGCCCGGGCCGTTCTGGATCACGTTCAACAGCCCATTGCTCACGACCTGACCGGTGGCCGTATTCACCACCGCCGCCGGCAAGCCCGCCGCACCGCTGGCGCCCGAACCGGCCCCGGACGTGCCGGTGCTGCTGGCCGAGGCGCCATTGGCCGCCGAGGTGGCGCTCCCATCCGAACCGGCCGCGCCCGCCGCCGCCAGCGCGTTGGCGACCGCCGCATTGGTGCTGGCAACGATGGCCGGGCCCAGCGTCGAGGCAAGCCGCGCAGCCTGGTCGGCGGTGATACGGCTGACATCGGGGATGTTAATGCTGGTGGCAACCACCAGGGCCCCGTTGATGTACACCGCGCGTTCGATACCGAACGAAACCTGCAGGCCCGGCACTTCGAAGCCGCCCCGCATGTCGTCGAGTTTTTCGTGTGCTACCGGTTTCCAGCCGGCCATGCTGCCGCGTGCGGCAGCCAGAGGGTTTTGGTCCTGCCCGTCGCTCGAGGGCATGGCCCCCTGCAATGGAAGCGCCGACGCGTCGAGGGCGTCGGGCTGTGGCAGCATGGTGGCCTGCGCCGTGCCGGCACAGGCCAAACCGGCCCCGAGCAGCATCGCCGCGGCCGCATGACCGGCGCTGCGAGGGGCTGCTGGGGTCGGGAAGGAAGTCTGCAACATGATGCGTTCCTCAAAAATCGCCCGCGCCATGCTTGGGCATGACGGTGAAGAACAGGCTATCCCGGTTGACTCCCATCCAGTAAGGACCGCTCGGCGCAACGCGCCAGTCGGCTGCAAGGTTGAACCGCGCCCGTTCGGTGCGGTTATGGATCACGAACAGCAGCTGGCTGTCCCAGATCTGCTCGAAATGCTCGCGTGACATCGCGCGCGTGCCGCGTGCGGGATCGCCGATCAGCACGCGGTCGCCCTTCACGCCCTTGACCACCACGAAATGGTGGTAACCGTTCTCCACGATCAGCACGATGGCCGGCACCTGCGTCTCTTCCAGCTTGGACAGTGGCAGCTCGTAGCCGTCCGCCTCATAGCCGAGCGCGGCCAGGAAGCGCTTCATGTCGAGCAGCGAGAACCCCTCGGCGCGGATCTTCTGCTGGTCGCCGTTGAGGTACATGTTCTGGAAGACCGTGGCCTCATTCATCGGATGGCCGTACTGGTAGCTCAGCAGCGTGGCCACCGCGGCCGAGCCGCAGCTGAAGTCGAACTGCTGCCGGATCGTGGACTTGAAGCGAGCCTCGCGCACGCTCGTGACCCGGACGTTGTAGGACTCGCCGACCGGCCCGTATATCAGGGTGTCGGCAGCCTGGGCACATGGAACGCCCCCCGCGGCCAGCAAGAACGGTACAGACGCCCACAGGTTTCGCAGCGGCTTCATTGCTTGAACTGGACGTTGACGATAGTGGCGTTCTGGATCAGTACGTTGGAGCCCGAGTTCTGGATCGCGGTGGGAATCCCCGCCGCATTCGAGAAGGCCCCGTCCGCGATGTTGTTGGTGCCGGACAGAATATTGACCGCGGCGTTGTCGGCCACGGTACCGTGCAGGCGCATATCGTTGACCGTGACCTCGGCGCCGCCACGGATGTCATCCAGTTTAGACACGGGTACGGCTTTCGCCACCCCTCCGAACAAGGAAGTTGCGGCCGTCGGCTGTGCGGTGATTGCAGCCGTGTCCGGGGCTGCGCCAGAAGCAGCGCGCGCCGCTGCCATGGCGGCGTCCAGCCCTGGCGGCTCAGCGTGCGCCTGCAGCACTGGCCAGGCGAGTAAGACCGTCGCGAATGCGCCGACGGCGAAGCGGACCGATTGCATGATGTCGTCTCCCCTTGCCTGCCGGCCGCCCCCATCCGGACGGCTGCAAGGCAATCAGGCTTGCTTGGGGCATGACAGGACCCGCGCGCCCGCACACAGGATGCGGGCGCCGGTCCTGCCGGCATGAGTGCGAGCTGCCGGTCTGGCCCGGGCACAAGTCCCGGGCCAGACCGTGGCTGCACGCCTTACCGGTTGCCGCCGACCTGCAGGTTGGCCTGAACGTTCACGCTTTGCTGCACGAGCGAGGCAGCGCCGCTGTTCTGGTTGGCCATCATGATGCCCGCCGCCGTTTGACCAACGCTGGTCATGGTGTTGGACATATTGAAGGTGCCCGCGTCAACAATGTTGTAACCGCCATTACCGCCAGCGCCGCCGACTGCGCCGTTGCCGGTGCCGCCAGTGCCGCCATTGCCAGTGCCGCCCGCGCCGCCCGCGCCGCCGGTAGCACCCACCGCACCGTTGCCAGCCGTGGAGCTGCCATTGGAGGCCGAACTCGTTGCGCTGCCGTTCGTGGCCGAACCGCCAGTACCGCCCGCGCCGCCAACGCTGGCTTGCGTGCCGCCCGCGCCGCCGGTGCCGCTTGCCGCGCCCGCCGTTGCGGTCGAGGTCGCCGCGCCGCCCGCGCCACCGGCACCGCCGGTGCCGCTGCCGGCTCCGCCGGTCGCGCCTGCAGCTGCCGTTCCGGCACCGCCCGCACCGCCACTCGCGGTACCTGCGCCGCCCGAACCGGTGCCTGCGCCAGCCGTGTTGGTACCGGCCGCTGCGCCGCCTGCGCCGCCTGCGCCGCCAGTGGTAGTGTCGCCACCCGCACCGTTGGCATTGCCGCTGCTACCACCTGAGCCGCCGGCCGAACCTGCCAAGCCGCCCAGGGCGCCGCTGGCACCCAGGCCACCACCGCCGATCGCGCCGGCACTGCCGCCGCGGCCGCCGGCGCCGAGCGATGCGCTCAGAGCGCCGCCGCCCTTGCCATAAGCATCGCCGCCGCTGCCGCCCTTGCTGCCCGCTGCGGAGAGTGCGCTGCCGCCATATGCCTTGCCGTCACCGCCACTGCCGGCCCAGCCAATCGCCTTGCCGCCGGCACCGCCATTACCAGCGTTGGCGCTGCCGTTGGTGGCGTCGCCATTGGTGGCGCTACCGTTGGTAGCGCTGCCACCGGAGCCGCCGCTGCCGCCGTTACCGCCGTTGCCGCCGTTGCCGCCGCGCCCGCCTTCGCCGGTACCGCCAAAGCCATTGCCGCCCCGGCCACCGGCTGCACCATTCGCGTTACCCCAGTTGGTGGCGTAATTGCCGATCGGGCCAATGCTGTTGTTGGAAACCGTGCCATTCAGCTTGCTGATCGCCAGTGCCTTGCTGGTGTTGAAGGCGTTGCTTACGCTGGAGGTTGCGCTGCCACCGTTGGAGCCCGCGTTGCCTACGCCATGGTCAAAGTCGATCCTGCTCCTGTTGTTCGAGTTGGTCGTGGTCTTGGTCTTGTTGACGCCAACCGTGGTGGTTCTGGTGTTGGTGCTGCTGTCATTGGCCTGGACTGCGGTCGAATATTCGTTTGCCGCCGCGCCGCTGCCACTCTGCGTCGAGGTCGCTGTGGCGGTTTGCGTGTTGTCGCCGCCACCTCTTACCACGTCGTTGTTATTGGTCGGATTTGCCCAGGCCTGTCCCGCAAATGCCATGGCGATAGCCGACGCCAGTAAGGTCTTTTTCATACGAAGCTCCCAGGAGAATTGCACAGTGTCACAGCGGCTCAGCCTCCGGCCGGCGCTCTTGCGAGGAACGACGGCTGGAGGTTCAGGTCCGGCACCCAGCCAAACCAGACTCCCCTTGCGCATAATCGGTGCCAGCTGCGCCACCTGCGGCGCCAACTCCTTGTATTACAAGGCCCGCCCGGCACTCTGGCGGGGACTTTCCGCGGCTTTGCGCGACGCTTGCCGCCCTCGCCGCTGTGCACGGCAGACGACATGTCACACCGCTGTGACACGGCCACTCCCGGCCCACCTGGGGGGGTTCCGGGGTGGTCGGAAAACGCCTTATTTTTCAGGGTCTTATGCAGGCAGCCAGAATTTGCCCGAGGCGCGACCTTACGTATCGGGACTGAAACACGGCATCGAGGGTGCCGTCGTCGCCGCCCGTGTGGGGCATCTCCACATTGCTGCGGCGGCGCCCCGATGTCCTGTTCTCGCCGCACGGCACAACCCGCTCCACCGCACCGGCGTTGTCCATCCCAGCAAGGCATGCAGCGGCGCCGGACCGACTTCACCCGCGCTGGCGCAGCCAGCCAAGGGTCTCGGCGCAGACGAGATGCATCGCTGCAACACCGCGCCGGCGCAGTTGTCCCGCAAGCGCCACTGCGGCTATCCATGCTAGGCTCTATGTCTGATTTAAAGTACATTAGAGGCATTACAGACTTGTCATCTCTCCGCAAGGGAAACCATGAGTGAAGCCGTCGTTCCCCTGTATCACCAGATTTACGTGGTATTGCGCCAGCAGATCGTGGAAGGCCGCTTCGGCCAGGGCCCCTTGCCGGGCGAGATCGACCTGGCCAAGCAGTTCCACGCCTCGCGCGTGACCATGCGGCGCGTGTTCGACCGCCTGGTGCAAGAAGGCCTGGTGCGCCGCCACCGCGGGCTTGGCACCTTCGTCAACCCGCATCCGGTGCGCCCGGCGACGGCGGCCGGCGAGGAACGCGGCACCAGCCTGCTCGACAACATCATCGACATGGGCCAGAAGACGTCGGTGAAGGTGATCTCGATCGACGAAGTCCATGCCACGCCCGATGTGGCCGAATCGCTGCAGATCGAGCCGGGCGATCCGGTGGTGAAGATCGTGCGCGTGCGCCACTACCGCAACCGGCCGCTGTCGCATATCACCGTCTACCTGCCCGCCGACCTGGGCCGGCCGATCACGCGCCAGTCCCTGGAAGAGCGGCCGGTGCTGCGGCTGCTGGAGGCCGGCGGCGTGAAGCTGGGCCGTGCCAGCCAGGTGCTGTCCGCGCGCCTGGCCGACGTGGTGGTGGCGCCGCTGTTGGACGTGCCGGTAGGCGGCGCGCTGCTGGCGGTGCGCCGCGTGGTCAAGGACGCGGCCGGACGCCCGGTCCAGTTGCTGCTCGGCCAGTACCGCCCGGACCGCTATGAATACCGCATGGAGTTGTCGCCGGCCGGCGTCGACAGCGCCAACGTCTGGGTGGAAAGCGAAACCCGCCCGGGCCTGCGCGACTGACTCCGCGGACCGCCGCCGACTTCCCGCAGGCGGCGCAGCCAGGGATGCGCCACGTAACGTTCCGGGCGATACTGCGCATCTCTGATCACATCAAGCGAGGAGCCGTCGCCATGCCCGTGTTCTGCCTGGTCCCGTCCAGCCCGACCCGTCTGCCTTCGATCCCCCGCCGCGCCGCGGTGCAGCGCCTGGCCATGGCCAGCCTGGCCGCGTGCGCGCTGGCCCTGCCGCTGTCCGCCGCGGCCCAGGGGCAACCCCAGGTGGCCGGCGGCAAGCCGATCCGGATCCTGGTGGGCGCGCCCGCCGGCGGCACCACCGACACGCTGGCGCGCACCATCGCCCAGGAAATGTCCCAGGAGCTCGGCCAGCCGGTGGTGGTCGAGAACCGCCCCGGCGCCGGCGGCAATATCGCCGCCGACCTGGTCGCCAAGAGCGCGCCGGACGGCAGCACGCTGCTGATGAGCTTCACCAGCCACACCATCAACGCCACCCTGTACAAGAAGCTGCCGTTCGACCCGGTGCAGGACTTCACCCCGATCACGCTGGTGGCCACCGTGCCGAGCGTGCTGGTGGCCACGCCTAAGCTGGCGGCCAGCAATGTGCCCGAGCTGATCCGCCTGGCGCGTTCCGAACCGGGCAAGCTGAACTTTGCCATCGGCTCGGTGGGGTCGTCGCTGCATATGGCCGGCGACATGTTCAAGATGATGACCGGCACCTATATCGTCAACATTCCGTACAAGGGCACCTCGCCCGCGCTCACCGACGTGCTGGCGGGCCAGTGCGACCTGATGTTCGCCAGCACCATCAACGTGCTGCCGCATGTGCGCGCGGGCAAGCTCAAGGTGCTGGGCGTGACCAGCCCCGCGGCCCTGCCGCAGTTCCCGGGCGCGGCGCCGATCGGCGCCACCGTGAAGGGCTTTGAATCGAGCGCGTGGTTCGGCCTGTTCGGTCCGGCCGGCATGCCGCACGAAGTCACTCAGGCGCTGTACCAGGCCGCGCGCAAGGGGCTGGAAACGCCCGCGGTGCGCAAGCGCCTGGAGAACGACGGGGCGCAGCCGATGGGCACGCCGCCCGACGCCTTCGCCGCCTTCGTGAAGCAGGACGTCAGGCGCTGGGCCGCCGTGGTCAAGTATTCGGGAGCCTCGCCGGAATGAGCCACACTCCCGCCACGCTGGCGCAGAAACTGGTTGCGCGCGCCGCCGGGCTGGCGCATGCGGAGATCGGCACGGTGGTGATCTGCCGGGTCGACCTGGCGATGTCGCACGACTCCAGCGGCCCGCGCCGCGTGGCGCCGCTGTTGGAAGAGCTTGGCACCGGGGTCTGGGACCCGTCGCGCTATGTGGTGGTGACCGACCATTTCGTGCCGGGCGGCGATGCCCAGGCCGAGTCGATCCTGCGCTTCACGCGCGACTGGACGCGCCAGTCCGGCGCCCACTTCATCGACGCCGAAGGCATCTGCCATGTGGTGCTGCCCGAGCGCGGCCATGTGCTGCCGGGCCGCCTGATTGTCGGCGGCGACAGCCACAGCCCCACCGGCGGTGCCTTCGGCGCCTATATGTTCGGCGTGGGCGCGACTGAGATGGCCGGCGTGCTGGCCACCGGCGAGATCTGGCTGCGCGTGCCCAATACCATCCGGCTGCAATGGGACGGCCAGCTTGCAGCGGGCGTCTGCGCCAAGGACATGATGCTGTTCCTGTGCGCGACGCTCGGCATGGGCGGCGGCCGCTATGAGGCGCTGGAGTACACCGGCAGCGCCGTCGCCGCGCTGCCGATGCAGGAGCGCATGACGCTGGCCAACATGAGCGCCGAGCTGGGCGCGCAGACCGGCCTGGTGGCGCCCGACGCGGTCACGCTCGGCTGGCTGGCCGAGGCCGGCGTGCCGGCGCAGACGCTGGCCGCAATCGACCTGGCCCACTGGCGCACGGACCCCGATGCGCCGGTGCTGGCCACACACCGCTTCGACGCCGCGGCACTGGTGCCGCAGGTGGCGGCGCCGCACTCTCCGGCCAACAGCGCGCCGGTAGACCAGGCCGCCGGCGAGCCCGTGCAGATCGCCTACCTGGGTGCCTGCACTGGCGCCAAGCTGGAAGACCTGCGCATGGCCGCGCGCGTGCTGCGCAGGCGCCGCGTGGCAGCGGGCGTGACCCTGCAGGTGGCGCCGGCCTCGCGCCGCGACCAGCTGCTGGCCGAGCAGGAGGGCACGCTTGGCATCCTGACCGACGCCGGCGCCACGCTGCTGCCCAACGCCTGCGGCGCCTGCGCCGGCTATGGCGCGGCGCGCTTCCCGGCGGGCAGCCGCGCGATTGCGTCGACGGCGCGCAACTTCTCCGGGCGCATGGGCGATGCCGGCAGCGCGGTGTGGCTGGGCTCGCCGATGACCGTGGCCGCCAGCGCCGTCACCGGCCGCATTACCGATCCGCGCACCCTGCTGGAGTAACGCTGCGGACCTGACTTCGTGCCCGCCTGGCGGGACAGACTTCTTGCATGCCCCCTGCTATCGCCCCCGACCCCACTGGCCGCCTCTGGCGCTTCGGCGACAACATCGACACCGATGCCATGGCCCCCGCCGTGCTGATGAAATCGCCGCTGCCCGTGCTGGCCCGGCATTGCCTGGCCTCGCTGCGCCCGGAGTTCCCCGGCAGCGTGCGCCCCGGCGACGTGCTGGTGGCGGGTGCCAACTTCGGCATCGGCTCCTCGCGCGAGCAGGCGCCGCAGGCGCTGCGCGCGCTCGGCGTGGGCGCCGTGGTGGCGCAGTCCTTCGGCGGGCTGTTCTATCGCAATGCCATCAACCTGGGCCTGCCGGTGCTGGTCTGCGCCGACACCTGCCGCCTGGCCGACGGCGCGCACGCCGTGCTGGACCTGGCGACGGCACAGCTGCGCCTGGACGACGGCAGCCTGGTCGCGTGCGAACCCATCCCCGACTTCCTGCGCGCGATCCTGGCCGCCGGCGGGCTGGTGCCGCACCTGAAGGCGCGCCTGGGCAAGGGCTGAGCGAACCTCAGCGCGCAGGCGGCGGCGCCGCCGCGCGCAGCAGGGCCAGCGCCTCTTCATCGCTGGTCTGGGAGAAATCCAGGTAGAAGGCGCCAACCGCGCCGAAGCTGGGGGGCGTGTTCAGGCAGATCACCTCGTCGGCCGCGGCCGACAGGCTGGCCAGCCCCTGCTCCGACCCCACCGGCGTGGCCGCCACCACCCGCGCCGCCCCGGCCATGCGCACGCCTTCAAGCGCGGCGCGCATGGTGGCGCCGGTGGCCACGCCGTCATCGACCACGATCACCGTGCGCCCGGCGCGCTCCGGCACCGGCGCACCGCCGCGATAGCGCCGCTGGCGCCGCGCGATCTCGTCGAGCTGGCGGCCGCGCTCGGCATCGAAGCTGCCGCTTTCCACGGCGCGGCGCGCCCAGGGATCGTCATTGACCACCGTGTGCGGGCCGCCGCCGCCGGCATCGCCCTCCACCACCGCGCCCAGCGCCAGCTCGGGATAGCCGGCAGCGCCGATCTTGCGCACCAGCAGCACGTCCAGCTGCGCGTCGAGCGCGCGCGCCACCTCGAACGCCACCGGCACCCCGCCGCGCGGCAGCGCCAGCACCAGCGCGGGCTGGCCCAGTTGTGCGGCGCCAAAACCCAGTTCGGCCAGGCGGCGGCCCAGGTACTGGCCAGCCTCGCGGCGATCGGTAAAGCATGGAGGCAACGACATGGCACGCTCCGGAAGGTCAGCGGCACTCAGGCCCGCGCTGCCCGCAAAGCAAGCGGCGCAGGCAACCCTCAGCCAATATAGACCCTGCCGCGGACGGCGTTGGCGCAAGTCGCAGGCGGCAGCCAGGCGCTCGCAACGCCGGGCAAGTCGCCCCGATTGGGCGCGATTGCGCAACAGTGTGTTCAGGCTGGGGTGGCTGACTGCGCCGCGCTGCAGCATTAGGATGGCTGCACGCGTTGACAACGCCGATCCGCAGTTGCCGGGTGCAGTGCCCGACCCTTGAGAATGAGCCTGACATGACTTCGCCATCCAACACCCGCGCCGAGCTTGCGCGCCCCGACCATCAGTCCGCCCCCGAAGCCGGCCCCCTGGCCGCGCCCGACATCCCGTTCGGCTCGCTGGAAGCCGCGGCAATGGCCGAGCTGCCATACACCTTCCGCCCGGCCGGCACCTGCACCCGCTACTACAACGAGTTCTTCGGCTGATCCGCGGGCGGCGCGCCCGACCCCATCACGGTCTCGCATAGCGCGGCCAGCCGCGCGGCCATGTCGCGCGCCGCGGCCGGCAGGTCCGGCTGCGCGTGCAGGCTGAGCTCGACGTCGGGCACCGCGGCGGGCCAGCCGCCGTCCTCCAGCACCTGGTGCTGAGCCGTGGCCAGGCGCCGCGGCAGCAGGGTGACGCCCAGGCCGTCGGCCACCGCGGCCAGGATGCTGGCCAGGCTGGCACTGACAAAGGCCACACGCCAGCGCCGTCCGCCGGCGTCGAGCGCGTGCGTCATCTCGCCGCGGTACAGCCCGCCCACCGGAAACGCCACCAGCGGCACCGGGTCGCGCGCCACCGCCGGACGGCTGCGGCTGTCGATCCAGCACAGCGGCTCGGGCCAGCTGGCCAGCCCCGGCGCCTGCCCGACCCGCTGCTTGACCAGCACCAGGTCCAGTTCCCGGTCCTGGAAGCGCTGCCACAGCTCATGGCTCATGCCACTGGTCACCTCCAGCCGCATGCCAGGCCAGTCATCGGCAAACCCGGCCAGCACCGGCGTCAGCGGCCGCGCGGCAAAGTCCTCGGGCACGCCGATGCGGATCTCGCCCTGGCCGGCGCTCTGGCGCAGCTGCCCCACCGCCTCGGCCATCAGCTGCTGCAGGCGGCGCGCGTAGCCCAGCAGGCGCTCGCCCTCGGGCGTGGTGGTGACATAGCGGCCGCCGCGGTCCAGCAGCACGCAGCCGAGCTGGTCTTCCAGCCGGCGCACCTGCTGGCTGACCGTTGACTGAGTCAGGTGCACGCGCTGCGCGGCGCGGGTAAAACTGCCGCTTTCCGCCACGGCGACAAAGCTCTGCAGCAGTACGGGATCGAGGCGAGGGTCCTGCATGGCCGGTTATCCATTAGTTTCTCCACTGCCGGCGATTTCATCATTTAATTTCCCAATTACCAAGCCCCGGCGTACAGTTGCACGCTGCCCCGGCCCGCGTCCCACAACTGCCGGGCAAGCCCCACGAAGACCCATGCCGCCCGACTCGCGAGCATGCACTCACTTCTTTGCCAACCATGACCACTCACCAGGAATTCATGCGCGAGGCGGTTCGCCTTGCCGCGGCCAACCGTGACCGTGGCGCGCGCCCTTTCGGTGCCGTGCTGGTGCTCGACGGCGAGGCCGTCGCCACCGGCGTCAACGACATCGTCCACAGCCACGACCCCACCACCCATGCCGAGATGGAGGCGGTGCGCGCCGCCGCGCGCAAGCTGGGCCGCCCCGACCTGCGCGGCAGCGTGGTCTATGCCAGCGGCCACCCCTGCCCGATGTGCCTGGCGGCGATGACCATGGCCGGCGTGCAGGCGGTCTACTACGCCTTCGACAACCACGATGCCGCGCCCTACGGCATGTCGAGCGAGGCCGCCTACCAGGCACTGCGCCTGTCGCTGAACCCGCCGCCGCTGCCGCTCACGCGGGTGGCGGTCGACCTCTCTGCGGCGCAGCTCTACGGCCCGCGCGCGCCCCGTGGCTGAGGGCGCGCGCGGCACCACCCCGCGCTGGCTGGTGCTGGCCGCGGTCGCGGGCATCGGCCTGAACCTGCGGCCGTTCCTGACCGCGGTGGGGCCGCTGGCCCCGGCCATCCGCAGTGGCACCGGCCTGAGCTACCAGGGCATGGCCTGGCTGACCTTGCTGCCGATGCTGCTGATGGGCGCGGGCGCGTTCTTCGGGCCGGCCATCCGCGAGCGGCTGGGTGCGCGCACCGCGGTGCTGGGCGCGCTGGCCTTGCTCGGTGCCGGCTGCGCGCTGCGGCTGGGCGTGGCGGACGGCACCTGGCTGATCGCCTCGGCCGCGCTGTGCGGGCTGGGCGTGGCCGTGGTGCAGGCCGCCTGCCCGGGCCTGGTCAAGCAGGAATTCCCGGGGCGCGTGGCGCCGGTGATGGGGCTGTACTCCGCCGCGCTGATGGGCGGCGGTGCGCTCGGCGCGCAGCTGTCGCCCTACGTGACGGCATTGGCCGGCAGCTGGCGCGATGCGCTGGCGCTGTGGGCCGTGCCTGCGCTGGCAGCATTGGCGCTGGCCTGGGTGGCATTGCCGCGCACCGCGGCGCGCGGCCCCGCGGTGCCGGCAAGCCGCCCGGCGAGGGCAACGCGCACGCTGTTGCGGCGTCCGCGCACCTGGCTGCTGATGGCCTGCTTTGGCGTGATGAACGGCGGCTATGCGTCGCTGGTGGCGTGGCTCGCACCGTTCTACCAGGACCACGGCTGGAGCGCTTCGGCGAGCGGGTCGCTGGTGGCGCTGATGGCGGTGGCGCAGGCCGCCGCGGCGCTGCTGCTGCCGGTGCTGGCCGCGCGCAGCCTGGACCGCCGCGCCTGGATGGCGCTGGCACTAGCCATGCAGGTGGCGGGCTTCGGTGGACTGGCGCTGTGGCCCGACGCCGCGCCGCACGCGTGGGCCGTGATCGGCGGCGCCGGCCTCGGTGGCTGCTTTGCCTTATACCTGGTGGTGGCACTGGACCACCTGCCGGACCCCGACAGCGCCGGCGCGCTGAGCGCCCTGATGCAAGGCGGCGGCTTCCTGCTGGCGTCGCTGGCGCCCTGGATCACCGCCATGCTGCACGAACGCACCGGCGGCTTCGCCGCCGGCTGGTGGTACCACCTGGCCTGCGCCGCGCTGGTGGGCGTGCTGACCATGCGCCTGGATCCGGCGCGCTATGGCGTGTCGCTTGCGCTGCCGCCCGTGCGCGCGGTCGCCCATCAGTAAGTCTTGTAGGGCAGGAACTTGCCCGACATCTCGATGCGCACCCGGTCCCCGTTGGGATCGGGCTCGCGCTGCAGGTCCATGCGGAAGTCGATCGCGCTCATGATGCCGTCGCCAAACTCTTCATGGATCAGCGCCTTGAACGTGGTGCCGTACACGCTGATGAGTTCGTAGAAGCGGTAGATCAGCGGATCGGCCGGCACCTGCGTCGGCAGCGAGCCCTTGTACGGCACCTCGCGCAGCCAGGGCTCGGCCTCGGGCGGCAGCCCGAACAGCTCCATCACCGCGCGCGCGCCGGCGGCGTCGAATGCCATCTGGCCCAGGCACGCCGCGGTTGTCCATTCCTTGCTGCGGCCGACGCGTTCGGCCACCTGCGCCCAGGCAATGCCGCGGGTGACCTTGGCTTCGATGATGAGGTCGGTGACGTCGCTGCGGTTCATGCTGACTCCATGACAGTGGTAGGTTGGATGGAACCACTCGGACTGCCACGGCGGCAGGGTAGTCATACCACCCCGGCGTCAGCCCATGTCAGCGTGTCAGCGCGGGTTCGACGATGGCCGCGGCATCCGCGGGCGCCATCTCCTGCGGCAGCGCGAACAACGCCGCGGCGGGCGGCGACAGCCCCTGCAGCCATTGCAGGGCAAGCACGATGAGCATGACCGGCATGACGCCTCCTTCAAGCACACGAGGCCACTTCCGACTGGTATAGCCCATGGCGCAAGCTTCATGCCATTTCCGCCCCACCGATTTGCGCGACTGAACGCACCGTGATGGCGCCGCGACGCCACCAGTGCGCCCCCAACCGGGCCATGCCGAGGCATCGCGCACCGTTGCAGCGTACCCGTTTCTGCGTGCCCGGCCAGGCCGCCCACAAAGGGTGCGGCGCCTGCTCCGGGATCCGTTGCCTTGCGAGAATCATTTCCCGTGTAACGTCACATTACCTCCAACCCGGCACGCGCAGGCCACGCCATGGACCTGCCGCCATGCGCGCAACGCCTTGATACGCAAGGGCTTCCGGGATGCCGCGCGCCCGGTGCGGGGCTGCGCCCGCTGCAAAACCCCTTGTGAGACAGCCTTACAAGTGCAAGCACGCGCAGCGGGGCTGGCTCGCTACATTGAAGCCATGTCCAACGCGAACCCGCCAGGAGCCCATATGAAACGCGCCCTCTCGCTGCTGGTGCTGCTGTCCACCACGGCCGCACTGCTGTCCGCCTGCATCGTAGTGCCACCGCGCGGCGGCCCGCCGCCGCGCCACCACCACTACGACCGCTATTGACCGAGCCAGCGGCTTCGAACCGCTTCCAACCGCCCCAAGGAGAATCCACATGAAACGCCAGCTCCTGATTGCCGCAGCCGTCCTCGCCACGGGCGGCACCTTCGGACTGACCGCCCCCGCCGAGGCTCATCCGGTGGCGGTCGCCCACGGCTATGACCGTCCGCCCCCGCCGCCGCGCTATGAACCGCACCCCGCCGCGCGCCGCGGCCAGGTCTGGGTGCCGGGCCACTGGACCGCCACCGGCGGGCGCTACGACTGGCGCGCCGGCTACTGGAAGGCGCAGCGTCCAGGCTACCGTTATGTGCCCGAGCGCTGGGTGCGCGGTCCGCACGGCTGGGTCATGCGTCCCGGCCACTGGGCCCGCTGACGCCTGCGCGGACGAACCTGCCGGCCGGCCCCGGGCCCGCCACCCTGTCCTCCCGGCAGGCGGTGGCAAGTCCGGCGCAGGTCGGTGCAGCCGGCGCCGCAGCGCTCATCCCGAGGTGGGAGACGTCTCTCATCCAGAAGCACTAGGCCATGCGCCCGACCTGCCTGAAAATCAGGCAGGCCTATTTCGAAAACACATATGAAAGCGGCGTTTCATGATTGGAGCAATCCGCCGCAGATATATTACCGATACCCCACGATGGGGTTAAGAATACTACTTTCAGGGGGTACAGATAATGCTATCTGTTTCAATGCTGCAACCAAATTAAATCCCGATGTCACATCCGTGAAACCTCCTGGACCCCGCATCAGCGCGGCGTTTGCGGAACCTGGACCGGTGCGTTCGGATGATTTTTGAAAGGATTATGTATGTCCTTTCATTCCCACCCACACTCGTACCAGACCGGCTCGCTTGCATTCCATTCAACCAGCCCATAAGATGAATTTAAGCCGATTTAGGAGCGAGAATCTTTCGGGTTCGGGTTCGGGTCAACCTTCCAGCCACCGACAAGTTCCATCCAGAAAAACGGGACTGCCGGAGCATGGAAGCATGGGGGTCAGACAAGCAGCCAGTCGCCGCAGGTGACTGCTGTCCTGCAATGCCCTCCATACGCAAAGCGCCCCGCATTCCGCCCCCGAGTAACGGGGAGTGAAGTCAATGAACGCGTTGCTGATCGAGGAGCATCCACTGCTCCGGCTCGGGCTGTTGCAGATGCTCGAGAACATCCAGGAGTCTGCCCAGGTTGCCGCCATTGCGCCCGCGGACATCGCCAGGCTGGACACCCGGCACCACAACGCAGACCTGCTCGTATTCGGCATGCCCGCCGATGTGGGGTCTGGCTGGCCGCAGCTCGAACAGGCCCGCGAAGCACTGTCGCCGCAACGCATCCTGATCCTGGCAGACATCTTGCCATTGCATGTGCCCAACGCGGACAGCGCCCGCGGCGTCTGCGGCTGCCTGCCGAAATCCGCTTCGCTGGCGGTGATCGAGGCGGCCATCCGGCTGGCGGTGTCAGGCGTGCAGGGGCTGCTGTTCTCGGCCGAAACCGGCTCGATGCCGTCGGCGTCGCGTTCGGCCATGCCGGCCGTGCAGTCGCTGGCCTCGGCCGCGCCGCTTCCGCTGAACCCTGCGCACGCGCTCACAGGCGAGCAACTGTCGCTGGTGGCATGCGCCGGCACGCCCGGTGCCGCACGCACCACCGTGGCGGTGCGCGACCTCACCGGCCTCCGGCCGGGGCAGCCGCTGTCGGCCCCGGCTGCCACCAATGCAGCCCCGCTGGTCGAGGAAGAGCCCAGCTACGACGAAGCCGAAATGCTGAAGATCACGCCGCGCCAGTACGAGGTGCTGGTGCTGCTGGCACGCGGCTACCCGATCAAGACCGTCAGCCGCATGCTCAATATCTCGGTGGCAACTGTCAAGAGTCACGCCTGCACGCTGTACCAGCGCCTGAAGGTACGCAACAAGGGCGAGGCCGTCTATGCCGCCCTGCAACGTGGCGCGACGCTCGAGTGGGTCAGCGGCGATGAACGCTTCACGCGCGGCAGCACCGCGCGCCCTGTGGTTGCGTCCCGCACCGGCGAAGCCGCGCTCCAGGCCGCCAGCCCGGTGCTGTAGTTCAGGACCTTGCGCCGCGCCCGCACCAGACAGGCCGGCGCAGGTGTCTGCCATCTGCCGAACATTGGAGGGGTCACCATGCCGGCAAGCTCGTTCCTGCCCACCGTTTCGGTGTGCATCTACACGTGCGACCATCCCGAGCAGCTGCGGCACACGCTGCAATCGGTCGCTGATTCCACCATGCCGGCGCACCAGCTCATCGTCACGGATGACAGCAGCGGCTACGACACGCGCGAGATGATGCGCCGGGACTATCCGGACATCACCTATCTGGAAGGCCCGCGCCGCTCCAGGGCCGCCAACCGCAACCGCGCCCTGCGCGCGGCCACCGGCTCGCACGTACTGTTCCTGGATGACCAGACGCTGCTGGGCGCAACCTTCCTGCAGCAGATGACCGAGTCCGTTGCCGACGACCATCTCCGGCGGGCCACGGCCGGCTGCGCGACGCCGCTCATCCTGACCGGGACCGAGGTCTGCCAGGGGCGGCGCGGCGTTCCGCGCAAGCCGGCGTTCCTGGGCCACCCGACGCTGGACTACCGCCGCGGCGAGCGCCTGTGCTCGGTGCTGTTGCACAGCGCGGTGTTCCCGCGCGAGCTGTTCGAGAACCTGTCGTTCGACGAGCACCTTGCCGTCGGCTACGACGACCTGGAACTGGCCGGACGCGCGGTGCAGGAATTCGGCTACCGCATCGAGATGGTCCCGAGCGCAGTCAACCAGCGCTTGCCGTCGGTGTCGGCCGACCGGCCATGCTCCGCCAGCGACGCCTCACGACTGTATGTGGCCTGCCGGCGCTATGACCATGGCCCGCAGCACCCACTGAAGACGGCAGTGTTCCTGCTGTTGGCCCTGCCGCACGACCTTGCGCACCATCTGCGCGCAGCGGGTCTGCGCGGCGCCGGCACCTTCTATGACACGGCGACTTGCCTGTGGCAGCTGCTGCGCGGCCCGCGAGCCGCCGGGCGCCAGGGTGCCGCCGGTCTCGGCGCACCGCTGCCGCGCGACTGACAAGCGCACAGGCCCGGGGAGCGTACCCATTTCTGCGCTGCCCGCCCACGCGTGCGCGGCGGCGCACCTACTCGAGGGGTGAGGCGGCCAGCGCCGCGCTGGAATGGTTCAGGGTAGACGAATGCACGACACGCAGCGTGCGCTTCCGCGGAGGCAACCCCGCACGGCGCGAGGCGGTCAGCGGCCTGCCAAACGGCCGGCGCGGCGTTCTGCCCCGGGCACGGCAGGCGCCAGCCCGATACGGCCCCTTGCATATGCGGCCTACCTCATCTCTACCTGATTTTCGTCGGTGCAAAATACCAGATAATTAATGATACTAATGTGCAACCTGTTCTGCCCCACATCACCGCTGTTGTAAGGAATAAAACTGCCATTTTCTGTTTTTAAACTGATGATGAGAGTGCCCAATCATGTAGTTTGCGTCGAGAGCAAGCTTGGTGTCCGGGTAGATGTTCCTGTTTTCGATGGTGTGAGTAAACGCGGCGCCTGCCGGCCCCGCTTCGACAGGCACGACCGCTTGCGCACGGTGATGCGGGTCTCGCCCGTCACCGGATCGGCGTCGATCTGCCGGTAATGCCGCACTGTGCCGTCCTGCCACGGTGCCGCGTGCTCCCACATTGCGGCCTTGACCGGGTACAGCAACCCGCGCACATTGACAAAGACGAAGGCGCCGATGCCAAGCGCAGCCACCAGCACGATCTGCGGCGCCGGCCCGCGGATACGGATGCCCGCATTCAGCCACGCAACCACCAGCCCCACCGCACCACCCAGCAAGGTCTCGGACAGCGTGTGGTAATTGCCGGACACCAGTTTCACCGCCATCGCGAGCCCCAGCGCCAGTCCCGCAAACCAGCCGATGCGTGCCACGCGCGGGCTCAGCGCCGAACCCAGCAGCATCAGCAGCACCGGATACGTCGCCGCGGTCAGCATGGCGTGGCCGCTGACACTGTACAGGCCGAGCTGCGGCAGGTACCAGCCGCCGTAATCAAACGCGAACTTGGCAGCCCCCACCAGCGCGGAGCCAAGGCTGAACGACACCAGCCATCGCAGCGCGCTGCGCCATGCGCCCCCCACGGACAGCGCTAGCGCAATGACCAGCGCAACGGGCACCAGCAAGGTAATGGTGCCAAGCTGGATCAGCGACGGCCAGTGCATCATCGCCGCATGGCGCCCGCGCAGTCCTGCGCCAGGCCGGGCATCACCCCGCCGTCGGCGTCCCGCCCGGCACCGGTCGGCAGCGTTGCACGAAGCATGACCTCGCGCAGCACCTGCGCAGTCAGGGCAATCTCGGCGTCGGTCAGGGTGGGATGCACCAGCAGCATCAGGCTGTTTTCACCCAGCAGCCTGGCGTTGGGCAACCGGTGCGGCGGGCGCCAGCCCGTGTAATCGAACGCCTTCTCGAGATAAGCCTCCGAGCAGCCGCCCGCATAGCAGGGCACGCCGCCTGCCTGGATCTCGGCCACGATGCGGTCACGGCTCCAGCCATCCCTTAGCCATTCCGGGCGGACGAATGCATAGAACTTGTACCAGGCTGATTGTGCATCCGGTGGGCAGGCGGGCAACCAGACCGCAGCACATTGCCGAAGCGCGCCGGCAATGACCTCCGCATTGGCAGTGCGCTGCGCTGTCCATTGCTTCATGCGCGCAAGCTGGATGCGCCCGATCACCGCCTGCATTTCTATCATGCGCCAGTTCGTGCCGAAGGATTCGTGCAACCACCGGAATCCCGGGGGGTGCTGACGCTCATAGACAGCGTCCCAGCTCTTGCCATGGTCCTTGTACGACCACATGCGCAGCCAGAGGTCCCTCGCGCTGGTCGTCACCATGCCGCCCTCGCCGCCGGTGGTCATAATCTTGTCCTGGCAGAAGGACCATGCACCCACGTCCCCGATCGAGCCGACCGAACGCCCTTTGTAGCGCGCACCATGTGCCTGGGCACAATCCTCGATCACCTTGATGCCGTGCTCGCGCGCCAGCGCCATGATCGGGTCCATGTCGCAGGGTATGCCGGCAAGGTGCACGCATATGACGGCTCGCGTCCTTGGCGTCAGAACCTTGCTGATCGTCGCCGCGGAAAGATTGCCGCTCGCAAGATCGACGTCTGCAAATACCGGCTTTGCTCCCGCATTCACCACGCTTGAAATGCTGGCGATGAACGTTCGCGGCGTCACCACGACCTCGTCGCCAAGGCCAATGTCCAGCGCCTTCAGCGCGACATCGAGCGCAAGTGTCCCGTTTGCCAGCGCGATCGCATAGGGCGTCCCGGCCCACCTGGCGAATTCCTCCTCGAACTTCCGGCATTCAGAGCCGGTCCAGTAGTTCACCCGGTTCGACAGCAGCACCTTCTGCACGGCAGCCGCCTCGTCGGCAGTGAAACTTGGCCAGGGAGAAAAACTGGTATCCAGCATGGTGGTCCACCTCAGTAATGAAAGTCGGAGCGGGTGCCCTGCACGAACCCGACCGGGTACCGGGAACGCATCCATCTAACCAGACTTGCATGGGCAGGTGAAGGCCGCCATGTGGCCTGGATCACTCAACTAAGGCGCAAAGGGCGCGGCGGGCTCCACGCCCTTTGCGCCACCTGCCGCTGCGTACGCAAACCCACGTTGCTGCGTTGCCAGGGACGCACCAACAACAATAATTGTTTCAGTCGGGAATGGTGTCGAAAGCACCCAGTCGCTGACGGGTAAACGGGCAAATCGGAAGCCTCTGAAAGGGCATGTCCCTTCCAGAGGCCACCAGCCGGTGGAGCTGCCCATAGAAGAAGCCTTAAGACAATGCATAACCGTGCGCAACCTTCTTTGTCCGCCCCGCAAATGGGGCGTCCCTATCGCAGCCTGGTCGCCGCCAGGCCCCTGCCCGTTCTGGTGCGCGGAGGTTCCGGCCAATGACCAAACCGCTCTCGCGCTGGCTGATTGCCCTGCCAAGACGTCGCAAAGTCGCGCTGATGATTGCGGCGGACCTGCTTGCGCTGCCGCTGTGCTTTGCTTTCGCACTATTCCTGCGCGCCGGCAACTTCGAGTTGCTGGCACAGTACGGCATCACGCCGCCGCTGATCATTGCCGCCTGCACGATTCCCGTGTTTTCGCTCAGCGGACTGTATCGGACCGTCGTCCGGTATTTCGACCTGAAAGTCCTTTGGACCACCGGCACCAGCCTGGCCGGCATCGTCGGACTCACCTATGCGCTGTCGTTCCTCATGCACCTCGACCGGCTGCCTCGCACCGGCCTGCTGATCTACTGGTTCATCGCCTTTTCCTATGTCGTGATCTCGCGCTTCGTGGCGCGCGCCTTGCTGACGCGCACGCGGCAGAGCCTGCAGGCCCGCAACGAGCGCGCCAGCTTGCGCGTGGGGATATTCGGCGCCGGCGAGGCCGGCTTCCAGCTCGCCATCGCCATGCGCGCCAGCCTGGGCCACAAGGCCGTCTGCTTCTTCGACGATGACTTCGCGCTGGAGGGCAAGGTCGTTGCCGACCTTCCAGTCCATCACAGCAACCACGTGCGCAAGGAGATCCAGCGGCACGCCATCAATGAAGTCGTACTGGCCGTTCCGTCCCTGCCAATCGAGCGCCGCCGCCAGATCGTCGACAAGCTGCACCGCTATTCGGTCAGCGTGCGCACGTTGCCCTCTCTTCTCGAGCTTGTGGATCGCAAGATCACCGTGCAATCGATTCGGGATATCAGCGTGGAAGACTTGCTGGGCCGTGACATCGTCCCGCCACGGGTAGACCTGTTCGCCAAATGCACGCAACGCAAGACGGTCATGGTGACCGGTGCGGGTGGCTCCATCGGCAGGGAGCTGTGCCGTCAGATCGCTTCGCAGGAACCCCAGCGCCTAATTCTCTTCGACCACTCCGAATATGCCCTCTACGCGATCGAACAGGAACTGCGCCAGCGCTACCCTGACCTGCAGATCACGGCGCGGATCGGCTCTGTGTGCGACGCCACTGCCGTGTCAGCCGCACTGCGCGGCCAGCAGGTCGACACCATCTATCACGCCGCCGCCTACAAGCATGTGCCGCTGGTCGAAAAGAACATGCCCGAAGGGATCCGCAACAATGTGCTGGGCTCCCTGACCATTGCCGATCTGGCAGACCATTTCGGCGTTCAGACCTGCGTGCTGGTTTCCACCGACAAGGCGGTACGGCCCACCAACGTGATGGGCGCCAGCAAGCGCATTGCGGAACTCGTTTTCCAAGCCGCAGCCACGCGCCCCAACACGCGGACAACGTTCGCGATGGTGCGCTTCGGCAATGTACTGGGCTCATCCGGGTCCGTGGTACCACTGTTCCGCAAACAGATCCGTGAGGGCGGGCCCGTCACGATCACGCATCCGGACGTCATCCGCTTCTTCATGCTGATCCCCGAAGCAGCCCAGTTGGTGATCCAGGCCGGCGCGATGGCCAAAGGTGGGGAAGTCTTCGTGCTGGACATGGGCAAGCCCGTCCGCATCATCGACCTGGCCCGCACGATGATCGAGATGTCCGGCCTGACGGAAAAGACGCGCAAGAACCCCGCCGGGGACATCGAGATCAAGGTCGTGGGGCTGCGCCCGGGAGAGAAGCTGTTTGAAGAGCTCCTCATCGGTGGTGAGGTGACGGCCAGCGAGCATGAGCGCATCTTGTGCTCGAACGAACCGCTCATCGCGGAGGCAGAGTTGCACGAGATGCTTGAGCGCCTCTTTGCCGCCTGCGATACCCGTGACGAACTCGAGATCCAGACCGTCATTCAGAGCCTGGTAGTCGAGTACGCGCCGTACAGCTCACTGGAGTCGCCGGGCCGCAAGGTGGCGGCGCCCTCGCAGCGGGAGCCGAGCCAGCCGTTGCAGCATGCACTGCGCGGGGTTGCATCGCGCCAGCAGCCGCCCCCGGAGATCGGCACCGACCCGCAACTCGCAACACTGTCGAATTCAAGCAAGGCGAGCTGAAGCCGACCGGCATGAGCCAGTGCGAGCCAATCCTGCGTTCGCTGACACACGCGGGCCCGTTGCGACCGCACTACCACGCGGGAATAATTCCTTTAACGAAAAAAGGAAGGCCTCGCAGGCAAATGCTGGGGCCGCCAGGGGCAATATCTCAAGGCGAGTGTTTCTGAGAGAAACCAACTATGGAGCGTTGTGAGGAATCATGAGCCAAACCAAGCCCGTGCCAGCTATCACCGCTGAAAGCGAGACCAGGAAGGCATATCGCACCATATGCTCGGAAAATCCGCAGATAGCGATCTCATCCAAAGACTGGTGGCTTGACTCGGTCTGCCAGAATGGCGAATGGGACGCGGCGATTGTCATGAAGAATAACAAGCCAATTGCCGCACTCCCTTACTACACCGAACGCAGGGGGCCACTCATAATTCAAAGGATGCCAAAGTTGACGCAAAGCTTTCAGCTCTGGCTAAATTATCCGTCGAATATATCCGAGCACAATCGCATTGATTTTGAAATGGAGGCAGTCAGGGAAATCGTGGCACTGCTCCCAAAATCACATGTCGTTAGCTTCAATATTCATCATTCCCTCAGAAATCTATTGCCATTCTATTGGAAAGGATTTTCCGAGGCTGTACGTTACACTTACGTTATCGATGACATCGCCGATCTGGACGGTGTCTTCAGCCGGTTCAACAGCGCCGCGCGCAACAAGATTCGCAAAGCAGAGAAAATTGTCAAAACACGCTTCACCAATGATGTATCAGAATTCTACGCCATCAACAAAAAGACCTTTGATCGCCAGGGCATGAAAATGCCATATTCCTTTGGCTTTATAGAAAGACACGACCAAGCCTTGCTGGAAAGAAATGCAAGAAAGATTTTCATGGCCGTCGACGATGACAACCAGATACATTCCGCGCTTTATTTAACGTGGGACCAGAAGTCCTCTTATGTCCACATGGTCGGCGAGGACCCGAAGCTGCGCACAAGCGGTGCCGGAATAAAACTAATCTGGGATGCCATTCAATATACCCGGAACGAGTTGAAATTAAACTGCCTTGATTTCGAGGGCAGCATGATTCAGTCTGTTGAATCGGTGAGAAGAAGCTGCGGAGGACAGCAACGCACGTTCTCCAACATCTCAAACCGGTTGTTCGCAGCATTACATATGGCTCGCGGTGTATTTCGCCAGGCAAAATAACAGCCAGAACCGTTGCGCAGAACTCGTGGCCGCCAGGAGACGGATTGGCAAAAAGTTGCGCTACCTGACGCCGGGTGCCCCACGTGCCGCGCTCAGGCCTGCTTCGCCGCGCAGCGGTACTCGTTGAGATAGCGGTACTTGCCGTAGTGATTGTGCGAGCGATACCAGCGGCCCTGGACGTGGAGACCGTTGAACAGCACGCCCTCGACCTCGGCACCCGCCCGGCGGATCGCCTGTTGGGAGGCCCGCAGCTCGCCCGCGGTTGTCATTTCCGCGCGCGCCACCAGAAACACCGCGTCTGCCTTGCCGGCGAGAATGCCGGCGTCGGCAGCAGCCAGTACCGGTGGCGTATCGATCACAACCAAGTCATAGCGCGACCTCAGTGCATCGAGCAGGGCGCCCATGCCCGCGCTCTGCAGCATGTCGGCCGCGTGCGGTGCTTCCATACCGGTCGCGATGAAATCAAGGCCCTTCACCACCTGACGCCGCAACGCCCGGTCCGGCGGCATGCCCATCAGCACGTCGGCCAGACCGGGGCTGCGCTGCACGCCGAAGCAATGGTGCAGGCCACCGCGGCGCAGGTCGGCGTCGATCAGCACCACGCGGCAACCGCTGGCGGCAATGGCGGCTAGGTTGGCACAGATGAAGGACTTGCCGACGCCCGGCGACGGGCTGCTGATCACAACGACACGGTTGTCGCTGCCTGCCAGCGCGGACTGCAGTACGGTGCGGAAAATGCGCAGGCTCTCCATGGCAGGATCCTTAGGCATCACGCGCGCCAGCAGGCCCGCATCCTCCATGCCCGCCGACTGCACCTGTGCCTGCTGTGCGCTGAAGGGAATGGTCGAATAGACGGTCATGCCAGTCTGTCGCTCGACCTCGTCGGCGTCGTTGACGCCGCCATCCAGCGAGTGGCGCGCAATGATCACCAGTAGACCCGCAAAGAGGCCGAGTACTATGGATAGGCCGGTGATCAGTGGGCGGTTGGGACTCTCCGGCTTGACCGGCACGCCGGCGGGATCGACCAGGCGTGCGGTACCGACCTTGCTGGCCTTGATCAGCTTGAGGTGCTGGATGTCATTGAGCAGGGACTGCAGCATTTCAGTGCTAACCTTGACATCGCGCATGAGGCGCAGCACGTGCTGCTCGACGTCGGGAAGCTTCTGGATCTGCCCGGCAATGGCATTGATCTGTGCGTTGAGACGACCGATCTGGCCATCGATGGCTTCAAGTGCCGGGTGGCCGTTGGTAAAGCGCGTGGCCAGCTCCTGGCGCTGCCGGTGCAGCTCCTGCAGCCTGGTCTGGATCTGCATCGACTGAACCAGGACCAGCTTGGATTCCTCGCCCAGGTCGATCGTGCCGCGCTGGCTACGCATCGCGTTGTAGCGGGTTTCGGCTTCCTCGACCTGCTCTCGAAGCTGCGGCAATTGCTGCTCCAGGAAGGCGAGTGACTTCTCCGCTTCGGCGGCTTTGCGGCGAACGTTCTGGTCGACGTACGCACCGGCGATCTCATTGAGGATGGCCGCGATCATCGTCGGCGAATTGCCATTCAACGATACGCCGATCACGCCGCTCTCCTTTCCGCGCTCAGAGATCATCAACTGTTCTTGCAGCCTGGCAATAGCGGTGGCGCGTGGCAGGCGGCGCAGCACAAATTTGCAGCCGGCGCGGCCATCGAGATGGCTGACCAGCAGGGTAACCGTGCCGCGTCCCGTAGCAATCGTCAGGGGCAAGCCCACGGTGCCCGTCACCTTGGTATCGTCGCTGTCAAAGGTGACACGGAACTGGTTGCCCCCCAGCGCGGTGAGGTAGATCTTGCTCCCCTCCATCTGCGGCGGTACTTCGAGCCGGGCCACGCTGATCGATTCCTTGCCCCACGCGAAGCCGCCCCAGCCGAACAGGCCGGGCGTGGACAGGCCGGAACTGAAGCTTGCGAGGCCCCGGCCGATCAGGGGGAAATAGCGTGCTGCGGCCTCGATATCGAGGCGCAGGTCGTCAACCGCCTTTCCTACCACCATCCGGGACCGCAGCAGTTCAATCTCCGCCGCTGCAACCAGCTTGGCGTCGAATATCGGCGAGATGTTGGTTGCCAGCCTGCCAGCGCTGGCATCGCCATTGATGTCTTCCACTTGCACCAGGATGTCGGTGCGATAGAGAGGCGTCGCCAGGAGGGCATAGAGCATTCCGACACAGATGAACATGCCTGCCACAGCGAGAAAGGTCCAGCGGTAGCGCAACAGCACATCGACATGGACGGTCAAATCGAGCGGGTCGCGCCCCTCGTCCCCGGCATCCGGAACGCTGCCATGCATGTTAACGACTTTCATGTTCCCTTCCTGTGACGATGGCTGGCACTACCCCTTTGCTCATTGACCAGATAGTACGGATACACGCTGACGCTGGTGCGCTCTTGTTTACTGCGCATTGCGTCATGCAAGCTGCTGCTCACGCATTCGCCGCAGCACCCATCCCACGATAGCCGCATCCTAGAAAGCCATGTCGCCGGCATCGGTGCGCCTTCGCACATTGATTGGAAGTGGCCCGTCGCATGCAGTCTGGTGCGGCACGGCTCCATCGATTGGACGATAGCCGTCAGAACGATGTCGCTTTCGACCTCGATTCCATTAGTGTTGGCAGCGACATCTGGGCACGCCGGAATTAGCGACAGGAAATGGTTCATGTAATTGCCCGCATATGTGTGGGTCACAACAGTCTTCACCCGTCTGGAGATATACGGACTCCTACAATCGATAACACGGGTCATCCGCCCAGCTCTGTCATCTCGTCGCCGGTCCGACCTTATCGTCCTCTTCGATTCACCACAACGAAGCAGATTCCACCATGCCGAGCCCAATCGCCAAAGACCTCATCGACCGGATCAAGAACCGGGAGTCCATTATCGGCATCGTCGGCCTGGGCTATGTCGGCCTGCCTTTGATGCTGCGCTACTGTGCGATTGGATTCCGCGTGCTGGGTATAGATATCGACGGGAACAAGGTCGACAAACTCAATGCCGGCGAGAGTTATATCGAGCATATCCCCGCACGCGGCATTGCCCATGCCCGCGAGACCGGATTTGAGGCGACTACGGATTTCGAGCGCGTGGGCGAGTGCGATGCAATCATCCTGTGCGTGCCGACGCCGCTCAACAAGCATCGCGAACCCGACATGAGCTTTGTCATCAATACGACGGATGCCATCAAGAAGTACCTGCGCATCGGGCAGGTGGTATCACTGGAAAGTACCACCTACCCCGGCACAACCGAGGAAGAATTGCTGCCGCGCTTGCAGGAAGGCGGGCTGGAGGTGGGCAACAACATCTTCCTGGTCTATTCGCCGGAACGCGAGGACCCGGGCAATGGCAAGTTTGAAACCCGCAGCATTCCCAAGATCGTCGGCGGACAGACGCCGGGCTGCCGCAAGGTCGGCATTGCGCTGTATGAAGCGGCGATCGACCGTGTGGTGCCGGTCAGTTCGACCAAGGCGGCCGAGATGACCAAGCTGCTTGAGAACATTCATCGCGCCGTGAACATCGGCCTGGTCAACGAAATGAAGATCGTGGCCACGCGGATGGGGATCGACATTTTCGAAGTCATCGATGCCGCCTCCACCAAGCCATTCGGTTTCACCGCGTACTACCCGGGGCCGGGCCTGGGCGGGCACTGCATTCCCATCGACCCCTTCTACCTGACCTGGAAGGCCCGCGAGTACGGCTTGCATACCCGCTTCATTGAGTTGTCGGGCGAAGTCAACAAGGCCATGCCAGAATATGTCGTCGCCCGGCTGACGGAGGGGCTGAACCAGCAGGGCAAGGCGCTCAAAGGCTGCCGGGTTCTGGTGCTGGGCATTGCCTACAAGAAGAACGTCGATGACATGCGCGAGTCTCCCTCTGTCGAGATCATGGAACTGATCCGCGCTCGGGGCGCGACGGTCGCATACAGCGACCCGCATGTCCCCGTGTTTCCGAAGATGCGCGAACACCATTTCGAGCTATCGAGCGTGCCGCTTGACGGCGAATCGCTATGTGGCTTCGACGCCGTGGTGCTGGCCACCGATCACGATAGCTTCGACTATCTTCTGATCCGCCAGCATGCAAAGCTCCTCGTCGACAGCCGCGGCAGGTATCGCTCGCCAGAAGCCAATGTTGTCAAGGCCTGAGCATACGGGGAGCGCTATCGTGAAGCGATTCGCACTGATCGGCGCGGCCGGCTACATTGCGCCCCGCCACATGACGGCCATCAGGGATACCGGCAACCAGCTGGTGTCGGCCTATGACATCAATGATTCCGTGGGCATCATCGACAGCATCTCGCCCCAGAGCGAGTTTTTCACCGAGTTCGAGCGCTTCTATGACCATGCCTGGCGACTGCGCCGCCAGCCCGGCGCGGCGCTGGACTACGTCGCCATCTGCTCGCCGAACTACCTGCACCAGTCTCATATCTCAGCCGGCTTGCGCCTGGGATGTGACGTGATCTGCGAAAAGCCGCTGGTACCGACGCCCGAGTTGCTCGATGAGCTTGCCCTGGTCGAGCGAGAGACCGGTCGGCGCGTGTTCAACATCCTGCAGCTGCGCCACCACCAGGCCATCCTCGACCTCAAGGACAAGGTCGGCCGTGAGCGCAACGGGCACAAGCACGAGGTCGAGCTGACCTACATTACCTCGCGCGGCAAGTGGTATATGGAGAGCTGGAAGGGCGACACGCGCAAATCCTTCGGCCTGGCCACAAACATCGGCGTGCACTTCTACGACATGTTGCACTTCATCTTCGGGAGGGTGCAGCACAATGTCGTGCACCACAGCACGGACAACAAGGCGGCCGGCTACCTCGAGTACGAGAATGCGCGTGTGCGCTGGTTCCTGTCGGTCGATGCCGGCGACTTGCCCGCGGCGGTGAAAGGCAGGAAGCCGACCTATCGCTCGATCACCGTGGACGGCGCGGAGATCGAGTTCTCGGAAGGCTTCACCGACCTGCACACCGTCAGCTACCGGGAGGTACTTGCGGGCCGGGGCTACGGCCTGGATGACGCGCGCCACTGCATTGAAACGGTCAATGCGATCCGCTCGGCACGCCCGGCAGCGCCCCGCGACGGCGAAGCCCATCCTTTCTTGCAGCAACTTCTTGCCTGAGGCTCTAATGACCTACCAGATACATCCATCTGCCGTCATCGATGAGGGCGCACAGATCGGAGACGGATCGCGCGTCTGGCATTTTGTGCATGTTTGCGCCGGCGCGCGCATCGGCAGGCAGTGCTCGCTCGGCCAGAACGTGTTCGTTGGCAACCGTGTCGTCATCGGCGACCACGTCAAGGTGCAGAACAACGTCTCCGTCTACGACAACGTCACGCTGGAAGATGGCGTCTTTTGCGGTCCAAGCATGGTGTTCACCAATGTATATAACCCTCGCTCGCTGATCGAGCGCAAGGGCGAGTACCGCGACACTCTGGTGAAGCGGGGCGCGACGCTGGGCGCCAACTGCACCATCGTCTGCGGCGTGGCGATTGGCGAATATGCCTTCGTCGGCGCCGGCGCTGTCATCAACAAGGACGTGCCCGCCTACGCGCTGATGGTCGGCGTGCCGGCACGTCAGATCGGCTGGATGAGCGAATTCGGCGAGCAGCTCGACCTGCCGGTGCGTGGTGAGGGTGAGGCCATCTGCCCGAACAGCGGGCAACGCTACGTCCTGGATGGCGCCACGCTGCGCAAGGCTGCCGCCTGAGGTGCCTGAGGTGCCTGAGGTGCCTGAGGTGCCTGGGACAGTGGCCAGGCTTGCCCGAATGCCGTCTGCAGAGGAGATCAGCAATGATCGAGTTCATCGACCTCAAAACCCAGCAAGCCCGCATCAAGTACAGGATTGACGCCGGCATCCAGCAGGTGCTGGCGCACGGTCAATACATCCTGGGCCCGGAGGTCGAGGAACTGGAGCAGCGGCTGGCGGACTATACCGGCGCCAGGTATTGCATCAGTTGCGCCAACGGTACGGATGCGCTGCAGATCGCCCAGATGGCGCTAGGGATTGGCGCCGGCGATGAGGTCATCATGCCGGGCTTTACCTATATTGCCACCGCTGAAACCGTCGCGCTGCTGGGAGCAAAGCCGATCTATGTAGACGTGGATCCGCGCACCTGTAACCTGGACCCGGCGGCACTTGAAGCCGCTATTACGCCACGCACCAGGGCCATCGTCCCGGTCAGCCTGTATGGCCAATGCGCCGATTTCGACCCCATCAATGCCATTGCCGCGCGCCACGGCGTACCGGTCATCGAGGATGCCGCGCAGAGCTTCGGCGCCTCCTACAAAGGCCGCAGCAGCTGCAATCTGTCCACGATCGCCTGTACCAGCTTCTTTCCCAGCAAGCCGCTGGGCTGCTATGGCGACGGCGGGGCGATCTTTACCAACGACCACGAGCTGGGCAAGCGGATACGCCAGATCGCCCATCACGGCCAGGAGCGGCGCTACCACCATGTCCGCGTTGGCGTGAACAGCCGCCTGGATACATTGCAGGCGGCCATCCTGCTGGCGAAGCTGTCAATCTTCGATGAGGAGGTGGCGATGCGCCAGCAAGTGGCGGCGCGGTACGGAGAGCTGTTCCGCCGCGGGGGAATCGAGGCCACGCCGCATATCGAACCACACAACATCAGCGTGTATGCGCAGTACACGATCCGGGTGCCCGATCGCGAAACCTTGCAGGACCGGCTGAGGGCCGCCGGGATCCCCACCGTCGTGCACTATCCGCTGCCGCTGAACCGACAGCCCGCGGTGGCCACTCCCCATGCCCGCCTGCCGATCGGCGACGCATTGGCGCGGCAGGTGTTGAGCCTGCCGATGCATCCTTACCTCGACATGACGAGCCAGCAGGCCATCTGTTCGGCGATTCTCCAACATGTCATGTGCCAGCCGGAGCGAGTTTTGCCTTGAACAAACAAACGCTTGCCACTGAGCCCAACGCGGCGGCGAAGCCGCGCGTGGGCAGGAGCGTTGGCCTGCTGGTCGGCGGGCAGGCCACCGCGCAGATACTCACCCTTGCGGCAGCGCCGATTCTGACGCGCCTTTATGCACCGCAGGATTTCGGCGCCGCGGCGGTCTTCACGGCCCTGCTGGCATTCTTCGGCGTTGTTGCCTGCCTGCGCTACGACTTGTCGATCGCGCTACCCGCCAACGATCGCGATGCCGAGAACCTGGTGGTGTTGTGCCTGCTATGCGTTGCGTCGACTACCGCGCTATGCGGGCTCGGCGTGCTGTGGTTCGGCGATGCGCTGATCCTGGCCCTGAATTGGTCGATCGACACCAACGTTCTCTGGCTGCTTCCCTTCGGCGTTGCTTCGGCCGGCCTCTACACTGTGATTGAGAGATGGATGGTCAGGATGCAGTACTTCGGCCAGCTGGCGCAGACCAGGCTGCTGCGGTCCTTGATCGGGAATCTGGTTCAGCTGGGCGGCCACGGACTCGGCGTCCTTGCCTTGATGGGCGGAACGGTGATCGGCAATGGCACCGGCGGACTGTTCTTCCTGATAAGGGAAGTCCGGCGCAGGCAGGGCCGCAATATCAGGCTGGTCCGAATCATTGCCCTGGCTCGCCGCTACAAGGACTTTCCGCTGTATTCCACCTGGACGGCCGTATTCAATGTGGCGGGCCTACACCTGGTCCCGTTGATCTTCTCGGCATTGTTCGGTGCTGCCGTGGTGGGCCACTTTGCCTTTGCACTGCGCATGGTGTCAGCGCCGATCACGCTGATCGGCGCCGCTATCGGCAGCGTCTTCTTCGCCCAGGCCCCGGCCGCCAGGCGGGCAGGCCGCCTGCCGGAGGTGGCCGAGGAACTGCGCCGGAAGCTGGCCAACGCCGGTGTCCCGGCGCTGGTGCTGCTCATCTGCGCCGGACCGGACCTGTTCGGCACCGTGTTCGGTGAACGGTGGCGCATGGCCGGCCACTATGCGCGCTGGATGGCACCCTGGATCTATTTTCAGTTCCAGTTTTCCCCGCTGTCGTGCCTGCCTGATGTGATGGAACTGCAGAAGCTGGAGCTGACCGCGCAGTTCAGCACCTTCGCAGTTCGTCTGGCCACGCTGGCGGCGTGTTACGGATTCAGCGTTCCGGCGGATCAAAGCATCGCCGCGTTCTCGGTGGTAAGCGCCTTGGCCTATCTCTGGATGCTGGCCTTGTTCATGTCGCGAGTAGGGGTAGGTCTCAGGGCAATGGTGGCGCACGATACGAGGCGGATCCTCCTCTTCTGCGCCTTGGCGCTGCCGTCGTTACTGCTGTACAGCGGCGCGCCCGACTGGCGCTCCCTTGCTTGCGCGATTTACTTCCTGGCGCTCTCGGCACTCTGGCTGCGGCGTGCCTTGCGCGCGCCGCACGCCGGCACCAGTCGGGCATGAAAGGGCGACAACGATGGACATAAGGCAATTGCCGCAACGCGATCTGGATGCAAGTGAGTGCGACGACGCTCCCATCTTCAGGCAAGCATGCCCGTTTGTCCTCGGGTAGGCGATGGCCGGCGTCAAGCCTCGACCCGCGAGCAAAACGGCCGCCCTTTTTTCAGAGGGTGTCGTGGCGATGTTAACGGAGTAAAAACGGAGCAGAAGAAGTGCAGAGTCCTAACGTAGCCCACCTCACCTCCGTTCATCCACGCTACGATGATCGCATCTTTCTCAAGCATTGCCGTAGCCTGGCGGCCAATGGCTATCGGGTCTCGCTGGTGGTGGCCGACGGCAACGGGGACGAAAGCCGCGATGGGGTGCTCATCACCGATGTTGGCACCTTGCCGGGGCGTGTGAACCGCGTCTTCAGGACCACCGCGCGCGTTCTGCGCCGGGCGATCAAGCTGAATGCTGATATCTACCACCTGCACGACCCGGAGCTGATTCCCATTGGCTTGAGGCTGAAGAGCATGGGCAAGCGTGTCATCTATGATTCGCATGAAGATGTACCCAAGCAATTGCTCAGCAAGCCCTACCTGGGACCGAGGCGCTTACGAGCGCTTGCGGGTGCCTTTTCCATGTATGAGAGGCAGGTCTGTCGCAGATTCGACGGCATCGTGGCAGCCACACCCTATATCAGGGACAAGTTCCTGCCGATTAATCCATGCACGGTCGACATCAACAATTTCCCCATACTCGACGAACTGGGCGGTCCCGTGCGCTGGGAAGATAAGCGTGCAGAAGTGTGCTATCTCGGCGGCATAAACTCAAGTCGCGGTATCCGCGAGACCCTCATGGCGCTGGAGCTGATGCGATCCGGGGCCCGACTGAATCTGGCGGGACGGTTCGGCGACCGGGCCCTGGAGTCCGAGGTCAGGGCGACCACCGGCTGGTCCAGCGTCAACGACCTCGGGTACCTGGACCGGGCCGGGGTGCGGGCCGTGCTGGAGCGGTCAGTGGCCGGCCTGGTGACGCTCCACCCGATCATCAATTTTCTCGATGCGTTGCCGGTGAAGATGTTCGAGTACATGGCAGCGGGTATTCCGCCCATTGCCTCCAACTTTCCGCTCTGGCGTGAGATTGTCGAGCAGAGCGACAGCGGCATATGCGTGGACCCGCTGGATCCGAAGGCGATTGCCGACGCCGTCGACTATCTGGTGACGCACCCGCATGAGGCGCGCCGCATGGGTGAGAACGGCCGCCGCAACGTGGTCAGGAAATACAACTGGGCGATCGAGCAAGACAAGCTCCTGCAATTCTATGAACGGCTTCTGGCGTGAAGTCCGTCGCCGACGCGTCGTTGCCCATCTGTGTGCACTCCGGGCGGCGCGTCCTGCGTGTGCCAGCGGGCTTGCCCGCCTGCGCAACCGCGCTCGCCAGAGCGGACCGGATTTTCCGCCAGAAGCAAACCCTTCCAGTCCGGGCTGCCATACCGCTGTGTGTTGGGTTGGACACGCACTGCGCTACAAAAGTAGCGGCGACTTTGATTAGATGGATAGGACGGCAGCAGACATCCGTGGCCGGGCCTTGCATGCGGAAAGGCACTGTCCGCGGCTTGTACGCCAGCGACTTCCACTGGCTGATAAACCGCGACGGATGCAATAGCGATCGGGAATTCCGTCCGAATTGACGACCAACACGGGAGGCAACAGGGCAATCATGAAGCGCAGGTACCTCTCATTCTGCGCCGGCGTGGTCTTCGTCACCCTCTTTCCGGGTTACTTCTACTATCACACCGCGGTTGCTGGCGGTTTCTTTCCGCCGGTGCTGGGCGGCTTCTTCGGCCCGATGTCGGTCGTGCTCGGTGTCCCGCTGCTGGCACTCGGCGCCGGCGCGATGATAGTCGGGCGCGAACGGTCGCTTTTTATCGATCAAGCTTTCATGCTGTATTTGCTGTTTGCCGTGGCATGGTCAAGCCTGCATTTCCTGCTCGGCATGGGGGCGCAGGGATCCCCCGCCGTCTATTTGTATAACCTCGGCGCGATGTTCCTTTGGCTGGTGGTCTACGCGGCAGTACGGAGCCTCGATCTGGACGGGAAGTGGCTGCGCTGGATACTTTCCCTTTCACTGGTCTACTTCCTGGCGATCGCCGCATGGCAATCGAATGGCCAGTTCTACGATACCGAAAGGCTTGCTGGTGATGCGGTGCGGGTCTCGGGCTATCAGGGGCTGGCCCGTTCTGCCGCCGTTGTCGCCCTGGTCCTGCTCGCGATGAATGCGGGATTGCGAGCAGCACTGATTACAGTGATTGCCGTACCCCTATTGTTCCTGTTAGGGGCAAGGTCCGAGTTTATGGCATTCCTCGTGGTGGCCGCAATGCTCATGGTGGTTCGGGAAGGCGCGTCGCGGACCACGCTGATCTGGCTTCCGCTGGGCGTTGCTGGTATCGCCTATCTCGCCATCAGTTTCCAGATCCTCGAGGGCAACTCGCGCATTCTGCAGCTTCTGGCGATCAAGGAATCGGCTTCCTATCAGGCAAGAAGCGAACTGATGCAGTACGCCGTCAGGATAATCATGGAGCATCCGCTGCTTGGAAGCTATGCTTCCGAGATGGAGATCGGCGAAATGGGAAGCTATGCGCACAACGCACTTTCGGCCTGGGTCAGCTACGGGCTCGCGGGCTTTCTTGGCTTTGTACTCCTGCTGGGCTGTGCCTTGGTACAGTCGGCCTGGCTGGCCAAAAAGGGCGGCGCATCGGATCCGCAGGTTGCACTGGCGCTGGCCTTCAGCCTCTATGCAGTGACGTTGGCGGCCACCGCCAAATCCGTCAACGACCCGATCTTCGCCCTGGCGTGGGGCGCGACGGCTTGCGCACTAGACAAGCGCCGGCGCACAAGCACGCCATCCCTGACACAGGCAGGGGTGCGCAGCCGCGAAGCAGAGCTGACAAAAGTCCGCTCTCCATCCCTCTGAACGATATCGTCCTTCCGACGGCTGATCGCCATCCGCACGATGTTGCGCCTGCCATGGATCCGCTAGTCTGGAGACGGACAACGGAAATCAGGTATGCCGACACTTCTCGGCCGCCGATTCGGGTGTGCAACCAGCAGAAGTATAGAGAGCCCTGCGCGATCGAATGCTCTGCCCTTTTTCCAGTCAGGCGTGGTGGCTGGTCGCCACGATCGGCGCTGAACAGCCGCGCGTTCACAAGGAGATGCTGGCATGAGGCTCGTCCGCCGCCGTCTTGCGTCAGCGCTACTGGGCGCCTGCGGCCTTGTTGTACTGCTGGCCAGCACTGTGCCGGCAGCGCAGGCTCAATCCGGCGGCCTGATGCCCGACGCGCTGAACTGCGACGGCCCGATCGAGTACGCCGTCTGGCGCCGCTGGAACCAAGGCGGCCTCGCCTTCGTGCGAGAGGAGCTGATCGCGCAACGACTGGCAGCAGGCGATACTTACGCGCTATACCATTTCGAGATCTACTTTCACAACTTGCTGGCCATGGCGCAACGTTGCCAGCGGATCGACCGGCTGTACCAGCTGGCCGAACTCGTCTCCAGCACGTACGCGAAGCTGGAGCCTGCGCCCGGCAACCGGCCGGGGCGAGCATGGATATGCCGTGGCGGTCCTGAGTGCAGCCACAACATCCGGCTCCGCAACACCGAGGTGATGCTCAGCAGCACGCAGTTCCTGGCATTCGCGACCAGCCTTGCCAACAGCTTGAGCCGGGCGCGGCCCGAGGCTCCCGGCGATTTTGTCGAGCAGACCGCGCGCATCGCGCGCGAGCACCTGGTGCGGTGGAGTACCCCTGCGGCGCAGGGTGCGTTGCGCAAGCAGATCGCCGCCCGGCCGGAAGATGTGAAGAATGGCTCGTCCGAGCTGTTCCTGACCGACAAGGAGCTTTGGCAGATCTCCATCTACGCGGATCTGGCCGGCATGCTGGCCGTGCGGCCTGGGCTTGCCCTGGACCAGGATGATACCGGCTTTGCCACCATGAAGGCGCACCTGGACTTGCTGCTGGGCCTGGTTGCGGCGCGTATCACTGTACAGGTGCCTCCCGGAGCGAACGGTAAGGCCGGCAAGAGCGCCATGGTGGCTGACCTCGACGCGGGATTCTGGCGGCTCTATGACGACAACCGGTACGCGGGCTACACCGGGCGCGACAAGCCGGTGGTGTGCAAGCGCGATCCGGCCAGGCCCGATGTTTTCGTGGCGCAGACGCAAATCCCTGCCGAGCGCTTCGCGCCGGTTGCCAACCTCGGCTGGGACATCAGCCATGCGCGCCGGCTGGTGCATTTCTTTGAAGCCATCGAGCGCAATCGCGCAGAGATGGTGCGGGTATACGGCATCTCCCCGTCGAGCCTGCCCTCGCACGACAGCATGGTCGCTTTTGCGCGCCAGCTGCGTCTTCACGTGTGGAACCAGGACTGGAACCGCCCGCTGTTCACCAATTACTTCAGCGGCGCCAATGGCTGGTATCGGGTGAACTACGACAATGGCACCGGCAATTGCTCGGAGGGCTACCCACCCTATGGCCAGGCGGAGTCATTCCCTACCGGTGGCTATGCGACATGGCCCGGACTGCATGCGCTGGGTGTGCGCTTGTACGAACTGACGCAGTCGGCAAGCGTGGACGACCGGGACTTCGTCGCGGCGTATTTTCCGAGCTTTATGGGGCGCTACGGTCCTAGCAAGCGTATGATTGCCGAGCTGATGTTCTGGCCTACGCTGGTTCGCCGTGGCGGCTCGCGCTGAAGGACAAAAGCATCGCCGCGGCGCTGTTCGCCTGCGGGCGAGGGCGGCCCTGGCGGGTGCGGACCGGCTGCTTGCCAATGCGATGGCTGGTCAGTGCTCAAGCACCGCCTGGTACAGATCCCGTTCTTCGGCACTGCCGAGCGATGAGTTATGCCAGAGCATCGTGAAACAGCCGTTCACCGCCTTGCAGGCATCCTTCAGTTCCCGGAACTTCTTCCAGGCTGCTTCGCCGGTTCCAAGCCCCATATAACCAATGACGCTGCCTTCCATCGCAATCAGCGGACGGATGCGCAGGTTCAGCGCCGTTCCCGCGACCGGGTCGAAGGCCGGATACTCGAAGCAGGTTCCGCAGCGGAATCCGGCGTGGTCGGCGTAGGTGAGCGTGCTGTCGTAGGTCATGCCTGCCTGCTCCCAACCAAGCATGGTGGTGGGGTGTTCCCAGCGCAGGTAATGCATGCGGCCGCCCCATGCTTCCTGTTCGATATTCTCCTGCTCGCATATCCGCCGCAGCCGCTTTGCCTCCGCCTGGAGCTTTTCGGGGGCGCGATAGGTATTGAAGCTCGGATGCAGGCCGATTTCGTGGCCGCGGGCATGGATGCGCTGCATCAGTCCACATATGGCGGGATGCTCGGGCTCGTAGTCGGCATCCTTGCTGGGGTCGGTACAGCCACAGATGAAGTAGAAAGCGCTGACCAGTCCATGGCGCTCGGAAACATCCATGATCCAGTCGAAGGTATTGACCCGATCCGTCGGATGCAGCGCGGTCCGGGTCTTAAGCCGTATCACGGGAGCCTGCAGCACGCTTTTCACGTCCCGGCGTATCAGTATGTCGCCCGCCATGCGGCGGATGATTCTCGCCGCAGAGGCAAAGCCATAGCGGCTGGGCACATCCACGTCATGCGACACCTTCATGCTGGCCCGCTGCTGCCTGAGCTGCAGTTCGGGCCATAGCCGGCTGATCACCTGGCCAAGGATATGCAGCCATTCGTCCACCACCGGCCGCTCCAGATAGCCATGTTTCCCGGCATGCGACGCGCTGGCCGGGAAACGACCGTAGCTGTCGAGGTCGGAGCGGCCGACCTCCTCCTGGCGCGACAGCATCCAGTAGCTTAGACCGAGAACGTCATAGTGGATGCGATAGCCGGTAGTGGTCGCCTCGATCAGCGGTGACGGTGCGCGCGCGAGGCCTGGCGCTGGCAAGGGACTGCCGAGGGCCGGCTGCCAACCCTCGGCAAGCGCGTCCCAGCTCGTGAAGGCGAGCTCAGAGTCGGCGCGCCGGAAGGTGCCGGGATCTGCGGCAATCTCAATCGACCTCTGGCCGGAACCAGCAAGGCACAGGTGGACAAAGTCCGCGCCAGCAGCTTGCAGGTGAAAGCCATGGCCGAATCGCTCGGCCAGAATCCGCTGTAGCCAGGAAAGGGCTTCCGGGGTCATATGCCTCATTCAGATTTCCAGTGTGAATATGCCAATGCTCCGATGGGAATGATGGCTGTCAGTTCCACGAGCCGGTCCTGGATCGGCGCCACGCAAGCCGAATGGCCGATACTCACAGGATTGGGCCAGTCGAGAAAATTATCGGGACTTCGCAGTGCACTAACAATGGCGCTGGGTGCGACGCCGAACGCAAAGCGAATACGTTGACCTGGTGGACCAGCTGTCTTGAGCTTGCTACGGTGCGCCGTCGAGCAGTGTGGGCCGGGCCACGCTATGCGCTTCCCTTTAGCTGCGGACTTTGATTAGATGTATTTGACCGGATTGGCAAGTACGCCGCAGACGACGGCAAGGTATTCCAGTTTCCGGCCCGTGACCATGTCCTTGTGCGGCGACAAGTGGTCGCGAGGGGGGAGGTCCTTGGCGGGCCCGCATTGCTCTGCTGACCTACCAGACCGGGAGGGCAACTGGACGAGCTCTGCCGATGACATCCGCGCCAGCATCCAACGATCCCGTCCATCCATGAAGCATGTCTGGATTCTCAATCACTATGCCCAGGAGCCCGGCGGCACAGGCGGCACGAGACACTTCCATCTCGCAAAGCACCTGAGCTCGTCTGGCTGGCAGGCGACCGTCATCGCGGCCACCGCGATCGGCAGCGGCGAGAAGCGGCTGGAGGCGGGCGAGTTGTCGCGCCTGGACAGTATTCGCGATGTGCCCTTCCTCTGGGTACGCACGCCCATATACGAAGGCGATGGCGCCGGCCGAATGCTCAACATGCTGGCCTACAGTTGGCGTGTATTGCGTCGGCGCACCACGCACGGCCTGCCGCGCCCGGACGTGGTGATCGGCTCCAGCGTCCATCCCTTTGCCGCGGCGGCGGGCGCCCTGCTGGCGCGCCGCTTCAAGGTGCCATTCGTATTCGAGGTGCGCGACCTGTGGCCGCAAACACTGGTGGACATGGGCCGTCTGCGTGAAGGGGACTTCCTGACCTGGGCATTGCGCAAGCTGGAGACGTGGTTGTACCGACGTGCCGCTCGCATCGTTGTGCTGTTGCCGCATGCGTGGGAGTACATCACGCCGCTCGGCATCCCGAGGGAGCGCATCACCTGGATACCCAATGGCGTGGACCTTTCGCTGTTCCCGCCCACGCCTGAGCGCACTGGGGAACCATCCGGGCGATTCACGCTGATGTATTTCGGCGCCCACGGGCAGGCCAACGGCCTGGACAACTTGCTGCAGGCGATGAAGCTGGTGCAATCGCGTCCGGAGGGACGGCACATCGTGCTGCGCCTGGTGGGGGATGGCCGCATGAAGGCTGCACTGATTGAGCAGGCGCGGCAGCTCGGCTTGAGCAATGTCAGCTTTGAGCCCCCGGTGCCGAAATTCCGCATCCCTGCCGTGGCGATGGAGGCGGATGCCTTTGTCATCGCCGTGCGCGACCTGCCGCGGCTGTACCGGTACGGGATCAGCATGAACAAGTTGTTTGACTACTTGGCTGCGGCCCGCCCCGTCGTCATCGCCTCCAATGCCGCCAACAATCCGGTGGCCGATTCGGCGGCCGGACTGACGGTCGGCGCGGAGCAGCCTCGGGCACTGGCCGATGCCATCATCAACATCGCCGCGGCGCCGCTCGAGGCCCGCCTGCGCATGGGGCGCGCCGGGCGGGAGTACGTCGAACGCAACCACAGCTTCCAGCAGCTGGCGCAGCGTCTGGCTGTCGTGCTGGACGAAGCATGCGAAGCCACAGTTTAGTGATTGGGTCAGCGCCAGGAGCAAAAGCAATGGCGTGGTTGAGTTGGATGGCCATGCCGCGATCACCGGGAAGGGGTGTGTGCGAAGACCGGCGTGCAAGCCGGCGCGGAGCGGCCTGGCGCTCGCAGAAGCGCGGCTCTCACGTGCATGTACTTACTGTGCGCAACCGCACCGAAGCATGGAGCAGCCGCTCCTACTATGCATTCGTCGGGGGACATGGCATGTGCGGTGCGATGTCCGCTGCTATCAGCAAGGAGACCGCCGTGAGACCAGTCAATTGGCGCATTCAATCTCGGACCAGTCTGACAATACTTGTGGCCACCGCCCTGCTTGCGGCTTGCGCCGCATCGCCCGGCATGTACTTCGATAACAAGGCGGTAGTGAGCGCGATCGGGCCGGAAGTCGTGCCCAAGGTCACGCCGATCACCCTGGACCTGGTGAAAGCGCAACGCAACAAGGCCCGTACGGACAACGATCGGGTCCAGGAACTGTTCGCAACGCCGCAGCCTTATCGTATCGGCCCGGGGGACATCATCTCGGTCGTGGTATGGGACCATCCGGAACTGGTCTTTCCCACGCAGACTTACAGCATCGGCGCCTCCTTCGAAATCCCTTCGTCGAGCGGTGGCGCCAACGTGCCTGGCTATGTGGTCAGCGCACATGGCGATATTCAGTTCCCCTACGCCGGTGTCATGAAGGTGGCCGGAAAGACGGCAAACGATGTTCGCGACCAGATGGCGCGTGTGCTATCGCGAGTGGTCAGGAATCCCCAGATGACCGTGCGTGTGCTTGGCTTTCGCAGCCAGCGTGTCTATGTCGACGGCGAGGTCAAGCTGCCTGGCATGCAGCCCATCGACGACGCGCCCATGACGCTGGTGGAAGCGCTCAATCGCGCCGGCGGCGTGCTGAATCTGACCGGTGACAACAGCCGCATCCGTATCACCCGAGGCGAGCGCAGCTGGTATGTCAACATCCCCGCGCTGCTCGCCAAGGGCATCGATCCATCCCGCATTCTGCTGCGCTCCGGCGACATCGTCCGCGTGGAACAGCGCGAAGACAACAAGATCTTCGTCACCGGCGAAGTGGTGCGTCCGGCTTCCTTGCTGATGCGCAACGGGCGGATGACACTGAACGAGGCACTTGGCGATGCCGGTGGGGTCAATCCGAATTCCGGCAATGCGGAGCAGATCTACGTGATTCGGAAGGCGGTGGATGGCGAGCCCAATGTCTTCCACCTGGATGGCAACTCTCCGGCGGCGCTGGCTATCGCCGAGGGCTTCGAGCTGGAACCGAAGGACGTGGTTTATGTGAATGCACGCGAAGTGGTCCGCTGGAGCCGTGTGATCAACCAGTTGCTGCCGAGTACACAGCCCGTTTTCAGTTCGGCCACGGCATTCAAATAGTGGGATGCGAGAGATGGTTCACTCAATCCTGGTGGTGTGCATCGGTAACATCTGTCGCAGCCCGATGGCGGCTTGCCTGCTGGGCCATGTCCTGCCTGCTTGCGAGGTGGTTTCCGCCGGGCTCGCACCGCCGGTCGGCGCCCCCGCTGATCCGAACGCTGTCAGGCTGCTTGCACGCGAGGGGTTCGATATCGTCGGTCACCGCGCACGCGCCGTCGATGACGCACTGGTGGCGGCGGCAGATCTGATCCTCGTGATGGACAGCGAGCAACGCGACGAGCTCGAGCGGGTTTTCCCGCACGCGCGCGGGAAAACCCACCGGCTTTGCGAATATACGCACACGGATGTGCCGGATCCGTATGGATGCTCGCCGAAGATGTTCGGCATCGTGCTGGAACTGATCAAGCAGGGCATCGCATCATGGTCTACACGGCTGGGGGCTGCTGCTGCACCCGCACATGTTCAAGGAGAGGCATCATGAAACCGATCGGTACGCGATACCAGGCCCCCGCTGGCGCGGACGAGCGCGAGCCGGCAGTGGACCTCACCTCCTATCTCGATTTGCTGGCCCGCTATCGACGGACCTTCCTGTCCGTCGCCGGAGTCATCATCGGCCTCGGTCTCATCTACGCCATCCTGGCAAAGCCGGTCTACCGCACCGACATGACGGTACAAGTGGAGGACTCGAGCGGTAACTCGATAGGCAAGCTCGCAGCCGGCGTCTCGCCGGCTTTCGACGTCAAACCCGCGGCTTCTGCGGAGATCGAACTCCTGCGCTCACGGATGGTAGTCGGCAAGGCGGTCGACGACCTGCGTCTGTATATCGAAGCCGCACCGCGCTATTTCCCGCTGATTGGCCCGGCAATCGCCAATTTCAATCCTGAACTGTCGCACCCGGGGCTGTTTGGATGGGGCGGCTTCGCGTGGGGCCATGAATCGATCACCGTGGCCCAGCTCGACGTGCCAGCGCCCATGGAGGAACGCAAGATCACGTTGACCGCGCTGGGTGACGACGCGTACAGGGTGCGGTTTGCCAGCGACAATGTCGAGGCTACCGGCAAGGTGGGATCGCCATTGACGATCAGCACGGCCACCGGGACGGTCACCATGCTGGTCAGCCAGATCGACGGACGCCCCGGTGTCCAGTTCGTACTCCGTCGCCTGCCGCGCGGCGCGGCCATCACGCGATTGCAGGAGAAGCTGGCGATCAGCGAGCGTGGCAAGCAAAGCGGCGTGATCGGCGTGTCGCTGGAGGGAATCTCGCCGGACATGACGGCAGCTGTCCTCAACGAGATCGGTAACGCCTATGTTGACCAGAACATCCGCCGCAAAGCCGCTGAAGCCGAGAAGTCGCTGGCCTTTCTCGAGGGACAACTGCCGCTGCTCAGGCAGCAGGTCGATGTGGCCGAGACCCGGTATAACGCGATGCGCAATCAACGCGGCACCATCGACCTCAGCGAGGAGTCCAAGCTGATCCTGGGCCAGTCGGTACAGATCCAGACCAAGCTTCAGGAATTGCAGCAGAAGCGCCAGGAGCTGGCTGCACGCTTTACCTCCAATCACCCGGCGATCGCACTCATCGACAACCAGATTGCCGGCCTGAACGGCCAGCTGAACGGTGTATCCGGGCGGATCCAGAAGCTGCCGGATGTGGAACAGAATGTGCTTCGCCTGATGCGCGACGTCAAGGTCAGCACTGAGTTGCTTCAGACGCTGCTAAACGAGGTGCAGCAGCTGAAACTGGTCAAGGCAAGCAAAGTGGGAACCGCGAGGATTGTCGACCCGGCCGATGTGCCGCTCAAACCAGTGCGGCCTGATCGGGCGATGATTGCGGGGATGTCGCTGGCCCTGGGCTTGCTTGCCGGCCTGCTGGCGATCTTCATGCGCCATATGCTCGATGGCGGCGTGGCCGACGCGGACGAGATCGAGAGGCAGACAGGGATGACCGTCTATTCGACCATCCCCTTCAGCAAGCAGCAGTCAGAGCTGCCATCCGGCGGCAACCTGCTGGCACTACAGCAGCCGGACGACCCGGCCGTGGAGAGTCTGCGCAGCTTCCGCACGGCATTGCGTTTCGCCATGGCTGGGAGCAATAGTCGGACGGTGATGATCACCGGGCCCGCCCCGGGCGTCGGCAAATCCTTTGTCTGCGCGAACTTTGCCGCGATTGCCGCCGCTGGCAGCCGCGTGGTGCTTATCGATGCCGACCTGCGCCGCGGCAGCCTGCAGAGCCTCTTTGATGCCAGGCGCGGGCCAGGCTTGACCGAACTGCTGATGGGCGCGCCGCTGGAACAGGTTTTGCAGCGGCAAGTGGCGCCCGGCCTGGACTTTATCTCGACCGGCACGCAACCACCACACGCGGCGGATTTGCTGCTGACTTCCAGCATAGATTCCCTGCTTGAGCAACTCAAATCGCGCTATGACCTCGTGCTGATCGATACCCCGCCAGTGCTTGCCGCTGCCGACGCGAGCATCCTGGCGAGCAAGGCTGGCGTAGTGTTCCTCGTCGCGCGTGCCGAGAAGACCACCACCGACGAGTTGATCGCGGCGCAACGGGCCATCCAGCAGGCCGGCGCCGACATCAAGGGCGTGCTCTTCAACGGCCTTCTGATCGAGGGACGCTGGTACCGGTCCCACAACTACTTCGGCAAGTATCGCTATCTCGCCGAATACGGCAATGGACAGAGCAAGCGGGCCTAGCTAAAGCGGCGGTCGGTGTCGTCCCCGGCTGTCTCCCAGCCGTCGGCCGCCACCACCGCCGACTTTCACACGGCTTCACCGGAGGGCCCATCAGCCATGCCACTCGTTCACGCGTCTGCCGTCTCTTCAGTGGTCATCGCCGGCGCCGGCGGGCTCGGGGTGGAACTCTATGATTATCTGCAGGCAGAAGCATTGTGCGGCGGACCGGTTGTAGCGGGCTTCATCGATGACAGGCCGGGCAAGGTTCCGGACGGCATAGATCTGCCGCATCTGGGACCGATACGTCAGTTCCGCCCCGCGTCGCACCAGGCAGTGCTGGTCGCGATAGCTGCCACCCAGGCACGGCAGGACGTACTGTCTTGGCTCTTGCAAATCGGGATCGAGGTTCCGCTGTATGTACACAGCACGGCCCTTGTCTCGCCTTCCGCCCGCCTGGGCGTGGGTGCACTGATCTTTCCATTCACTGTCGTCAGTCGGGGCGCAGTGGTGGAGGATGGCGTGGTGGCCAATGTCTTCAGCGGGATCGGCCATGGTTCCCGGGCGGGCGCATGCTCTGTGCTGTCACCTCACGCGGTCCTCAATGGCAACGCCACCGTCGGACCGCGGTGTTTCCTGGGGACACGTGCAACGCTCTACCCAGGCGTGACAATCGGTGCCGATTGCGTTGTCGACTCTCACACCGGCGTCTCCGCCAACGCCAAGGACCGGCAGTTCATCACTGCCGGTACCTACCAGATTACGGCACGCCGGATCCGTGATCAGTGATGGTGAACTCCATCGTCGCAGCTCAGAAGGTGTCAGAACATGCCCGGTAAGACGGCAAACGGCACTGTTCGACATTCACCACAGTCCGGCCGGAAACCGGATCGGTGTCGATGGATCTGAAATAGCGCTCGGTGACACCGAACCAAAGCAACCCATGGGACCACAAGCGAGTTTTGATAGGATGCAGCGCGGCCGGCATAATAAGGACCAGGAAGCCGCAAAGTGCCAGCCGGGCAAGCATCGGCGTCTGACCGGCGCGCGCAAGCGGACGAAAGGGATGTAGGTTGAGCCATGCCACGGTCAACCCCACAGCCATGCCGATCAGGGTTTCCGCCAGCGTATGATAGCGACCGACAATCAGGGCAACCGCCACCACGACCGCCACCCATACACCGGCAAACAGGCCGAACCTGGCTGTGCGCCTGCCCCATGTCGATCCCAGCATCGCACAGAGCACCGGGTAGACCGAAGCCGTAAGCATGGCGTGCCCGCTTATGCTGTACACGTTCGCCGATGGTATTGACCATCCCCCAATTTCGAACGCGAGTTTCCCTGCAAGAATGACGGCCACGCCGGCCCCCAGCGACAGGAGCCAATAGCATGCCTGCCTCCAAAAGCCCAGGTAGACCAGCCGCAGCGCAATCATGGCAGCAAGGGGGAACGTGAGTGAAGCGCCGCCAATATGGACGATCAGCACCCAGGACAATCGCATTGGCGGCTCCAGATCATGGAATGGTCACTCGCCCTTGCGTCTCGAGCGAGCATCCGACATGTCATGCGGCATCGACATCCGGGGCACTCGGCTTGCTTCCCTTGAAGCGGGGGGCGGAGAATTCTCCCGCGGCACTGATCCCCTCGCGCGCCACGACCTTGGTGACGGTCTTCCACAAGATCACCATGTCCAGCCATACCGATACATGGTCGACGTACCAGACGTCCAACCGGAATTTCTCCTCCCAGCTGATAGCGTTGCGTCCACTGATCTGCGCGAGTCCGGTAATACCGGGACGGACCAGATGGCGGCGTGCCTGCTCCGGTGTGTAGAGCGGCAGGTATTCCATCAGCAGTGGCCGCGGCCCGACCAGACTCATATCGCCTTTGACGACATTCCAGAGCTCCGGTAATTCATCAAGGCTTGTGGCGCGCAGCAATGCTCCGAATCCTGTCAGCCGCTCCGGATCGGGCAGCAGTTCGCCGTCCGGGCCGCAAGCATCCGTCATGGTGCGAAACTTGACGATGTGGAATGGTTCGCCATGAAGTCCCGGCCGCACCTGCCGGAAGAAGACCGGTTTGCCCAGCCTCAGGCGCACCGCGCCCATCAGGAACAGGAGAGGAATGGCGAGCAGCAGGATGGCCAGCACGGCCAGGAGGATGTCAAAGATGCGCTTCATCACATTCGCTCCGAGAAATCCCGCCCGTCAGGGCGGCGGCGTAAGGAGCGCCACCGGCAGGCGGCATCCTTCCTGGAATGGCCGGCATGTAGGTCCAGAGGGGGTAAGCGTCGAATGGGGGAGGGAGCCTGCATGCCGCGCCGGCACTTGCCGGGCCGGGCAAGTCATTAGTGGCCGCCACACGCCACGCTGGCTCAGTATAGTTGCGGCGGAAAGCGAACGTTGCACTGCTATGTGGCGATGACCACAGAACGCACGCCACCTCCGCTATACCCCTCGGTCTCGACCTGCCGGCCGCGCCGCCGGCTCTTCCGGTCTTCCGCTACCGGAAGCAGGAACTCTCCGAAGACCCTGGCGAAGCTTGCCCAGTTTTGCGTCAATTCTTTTCTCGACAAGTCGATAAGTAAGCAACGAAACCATCATCGTCGCAATCACCAACAACACGCATGCAATGTCGCCTGGCAAGACCCTGTGCTTGTCCATCGCGGAGAACAGCCGGGCAAATGCCGGAACCGTGAAGGCCTGCAACAGATATAACGAGTATGAGGAATCGCCAATGCCCTGCAACCAGCTACCTCCTATCCAGCCCTCGGCGCTCTCCCAGAACACCATCCCGGAAACCAGCAGCGCCGCGGGGATTCCCGCAAAGACCACTCTGTCCTCCATCGAAGAACCGGGGGTCAGCACAAGGAAGCCGAAAACTCCGGCCGCGATCAGGGAGAAAGAAGCCCGCCTGGAGATCCGATAGCCGAATTTGTAGAGCCAGGCGACCAGGCAGCCGAGTACGAATTCCAGCAGCAGGGGGGAGGTCAGGAACCTGAAGATATATAGCGTTGGCCTGGTGAGCGACAGTACCGAAAGCCCTGCAAAGAAGGCGGGCAAGGCCCAACGCATGCATCGCTCCGAGAAGCAGATCGAGATGGCGAAAACCGCATAGAAGAACATCTCATAGACCAGCGTCCAGCCGACATAGAGAATCGGGTAGGCGTTACCGTGCTCTTTGACCTCGTATGGGATAAAGAGATAGGAGGTCACAATTTGCATCGCCGTGAACTCGGAATTCTTAAGACTCGGTACCACCCACACGACTGCCAGCATCAGGCTGGTGAGAATCCAGTACATCGGTGCGATTCGCATGAGCCGGGCAACCATGAAATCCTTTGCCGCCTGCGCTCCGCGAAGCCGGCCCGAGGTCGTGGCCACCATCACAAACCCGGAAATGAAGAAGAAAATATCGACGCCGCTCCATCCCCACTCGCTCGCATGGCTGAGAGCACCGGGCGTCCACCCGAAGATCCTTATCGTGGCGGCCGAATGATAGGCGACCACCGCCGTCGCCGCGATGGCGCGCAGCGACTGCACTGTTGATAGCTTTTGCCCCATGTCGTGCTCCCGGTGCGTTGCTCTTCGGCCCGCTGTCCATCCATTGGCACGCGAATCCGGATGGAGCTTTGAGCAATTCTGTCTGCAAGTGTGCCTTCGCACCGTTGGCTATCTCACATTTGGCCGCCGCTCGAGGGAGCACTCCCTGCACCGCTCTCGACCCAGCCGAAAGGCCTCCGAGTCTGTTGGAGAGCGCACCGAAGAGCGAAGGCCAACTCGCTAGATTTGGAGTCCACACCCAGGCCGGCAGACCACGCCTTGGGACATGACAGATGTGGAGGACCGGACATGAAGGCAAGCACAGCACGCAGCGAGGGCGGCGGCGGATTCGGCGCCACCCTGCCGGCGATTGCGGATCCCCACCCGCTGCATAGCGCCGAGGCCATCTGGCAGGAAACCAACTGCTACATCGACTTGTGGGTCGAACTGCTCCACCGCTGGGGTCTCGAACCGCGCGCGGGACTGGCTTTTACCGTGGCGCAAGACTTTGAGGGTGATCACTTTACCTTCTTCAAGTATCCGCAGTTGGACCTGGAGACGCTGTACGGGACGGTTGTGCAAGAAATGGCGGTCTACGACACGCTCCAGGCGCACGTCATGGCCCAGGTCGAACGCGGTCACACCGTGCTGCTCGAAGCCGACAGCTACTATCTGCCCGACACGCATGCCACGGCGTACCGGCGCGAGCACGTCAAGACCACCGTCGCCATTGACCGCATTGACGGCCAGGCGCAGCGCCTCTGGTACTACCACGGCCTCGGCTATCACAGCGCGCAGGAGGAGAACTATCGCGGCCTGTTGCGGCTTCTCCCTGATCTCAGCGGCAACGGCAACATCTTGTTCCCCTATGCCGAATGCGCTAAGCGCGTGCGCCCGCCGCTCGCGTCATCCGCATTGGTCGACGCTTCGGTCGGCCTGCTGCGCTACCACCTGGGCAGACGCCCTGCAGCCAACCCGGTGGCCTGCTGGCGACAGGTGTTCGGCGAGCATATGGATACCCTGCTGGCGCGTGACGACGCCTATTTCCACCTGTACTCCTTCAATTTTCCGCGTCAGCTCGGCGCCAACTTCGAAATGCTGCACCACTGGCTGGCCTGGCTCGGCGAGCAAAAATACAATGCGCCCAAGGCTGTGGCTGACGCCGCACGCAGCATTGCGACCGAGAGTAAGGTCTTGCAGTTCCGGCTTGCTCGAGCGGTCGCGCGCCGGCGGGTGGACTCCTGCACGGATTGCCTGGACACGCTGGAGTCCTGCTATGACAGGACCATGGAGGGCTTGCTGTCGGCGTTCGGCACGTCCCACCAAGTCTGCGCATAGGGCCGGGGGTGCCCGCCATGTTCTACGGCGGGCATCCCGGGGCATGAGCGCCGCAACAGCAACGGCGCCCGGCTCGGCGGTCAGCCATCATAGCCAAGTGGATGCTCCGCATTGACCGCGTGGATCTCGCCGGAAGGAATCGCGGGAGCGTGCGCGCCAGCCTTCCCCGCCTCATGCACCAACCGCAGACGCCGGCTGCTGCCGGGCGCGAGATGGAACCAGTTATCGGTCGCTTGAAAGGCATGATCGTCGATGTGAACCCAACGTGCGAAGCGCTGCGCGGATACCGTCAGCCACCAGTCACCGTCGACTTGCTCGAGCCTGGCTCGCAACCCGGGGGGCTTCAGCGCGGCGGCACGGCGGTCAGGAAGGTAGACGGCCTGGCTCAGCGGCTCGCCGCTGTCGGCAGCATGCAGCGTGACCACGACCACATCGTGCGTCGGCGGGCCGAAGCGATACGCATAGGTGAAGTCGAAGAAGCGGTCCAGCAGCGCCGCTGCTTCAATGCGCGCCGCGCCACGCGCCGGCAATAACAGGCTGTGCCGGGCTTCGGCCACAACTGTCTCGCCGTCGCGCAGGCAGCGCAGCGTCAGCGACAGCGCGTGCGGTTGCGGCGTTTCGTTGATCGCATGCACGTGCAGTCCGTTGAGCCCTTCATCGGTAATCAATACCTGCAGCGGTTGCCAGACCTGCCGCAGGGCATGCCAGGCCGACTTTGGCCGCCCGCACGCATCGACGATGCCCCAGCCGGCTCCGGGCACGAGATCCTGCAATTGCCAGATCAGTCCGCCGGCACAGCTTGACCCGACCCGGCGCCATTCGCTGAAGACTTCTGTCATCACCTCCGCGACCACCGCACGGGACAGCACCAGGTAACGCTGCGGCTGCTCATATCGTAGGCGCGGTGGATCCACTTCGTACAAGGTTCGCAGGTAGTACTCACGTACATCCTCGAAATCCCACGGTGCGCCCGCGTCGCGGGGTATTGTGGCTTTCCAGCGGGGCGAATGCAGCGGCTGCGACAAACCGTGTTCCGCCAGCGTGCGCTCGCAGGGCACATTGGCAAATGCCAGACATTCGGAAGCAAAGCGCACTTGCGCCAAGCGCGCATCCGCCAACGGTCGCTGGTAGGCTCCAACGCCGTAGTAATGACTCACACCAGTGTCCGGCTGGAACGGCCACGCGCCGCCAGTTGGCGAATTGCCGACATACACTACGTCCGGCCGCTTGGCGGCAACCAAGCCCCGGATCAGTTCGTCGAACAGTGGCTGCTTCCAGTCGCTGCGCGAGACGCCCATCATTGCCGCCTGCTGCTCTGCCTCGCTGCCGCCACACAGCACGGCAATGCTCGGATGGGTTAGGGTGGCGCTTAGCCAGTCGCCAACTTCGCGCGTGATGTCCTCGGTGAGGCCGAGGCCCGGTCCGATGCTGCCATAATCAAAATTGGCGAACATGAAATCGTGCCAGACCAGCAAGCCAAGTTCGTCACATATCCGGTAGAAGGCCGCGCCCGGATAGCACGTGACGCCGCTGATCCGCACCATGTTCATCCCGCCCCGGCGCGCCAGCTCCAGCCAGTGCCGGGATGCTTCATCCGTGTCGGCAAGGCCGTGCAGATCATTGCTGGAGATGCACGCCCCCCGGCAGAACAGCGGCTCTCCGTTGATGCGCAGTGCGAAGGCCCCGGCATCGCTTGAACAATCCAATGATATGGTGCGAAAGCCAACCCGTCCGCAGTGGATGGCGCGTCCCTCGATGGTTGCATCCACACGGTAGAGGTGGGGTTCACCGTGCGTATGCGGCCACCAGAGCTTTGGACGTTCAACGCAGACTGTGCCTTCGAGTGTGAACCTGTCGGTACGCGACAGCGAGCCCGGATAGATGCATCCCTCGCCGTCGATGGCCTCGAACGATCCAGACGCTGGCGCGGATGCCGGGAAGTGCAGGTGCAGGCCAATCACACCGCGATCTCCTTGCACCCGCCCCCACAGATCAGCGCGCACGCCATGCAGGATGTCGTCACTGGCCGGGTCAAGCAGTTCCACCGGCCGCCAGGGCCCAACCGCATGGACCGGCGGGCACCAGCCCGGCATGTGGCCAAGCAGGGTCGTGCGAATCGCCCGCAGGATTGGTGGCACGATCATTCTTGGCTTCCACCGCACCGGGCCGCGCTGCTTGCGCAACCACGGATGGAGCGCACGGAAGCAGAGGTGCATCAGGTTGTCGCCGTCCAGGTCGACCTCGACTTCATGAGCGACAAACATATGCCGCGCGCTCAGCACAAGCTTTCCGTTCAGCCAGGCTTCGACCACCGTGGCGAGCCCGTTAAAGCGCAGCACGCGCCGGCCGCGGCCGGCAAAGTTCACACGATACCAATGGTCATACTGGTGCAATGGCGGCGGCATTGCGTCGTCCCATCGCCCGGCGGCGCGCAGCGCGCTGGCCACCGTGCCGGGCACTGGGGCCGGCAGCCAGCCTGCGGCAGGATCCAATGCAGCGGGGCTTTCGGCCGCGCCGGCGGGTGTCTGCACCCATGTCCACTCGCCGCCGAGCGCGGTACTGCCGATGGCAACGCCCGGGCGGCCGCCGGGGAGTGCTTGCTGACCGGACGCAAGAATGCTTGTGTCAGGATAAGTTTGCGACTTCATGGACTGCCTCTCCCGTGACAGCCTGCCCGTGCTGGAACGCTGGCCACGCGGAGCATGCCTCGCTGCTCCGGGCGGCTGCAGAAGTTCGATGCAGGGCGGACCACCAGGCGCATCGGTCGGCACTGCATCTGCATGGGCCGAATGGATGCGGCATCTGCTCACGTCTCAATGCCGCTCCGTCTCAGATGCCTCCGAGCACGTCACGCACCCGCTGGGGCCAGTTCGCCGGCTTGAAGCCGTGGTGACGCAGCAAGGCCAGCGTCAGGCGCTCGATGCCAAAGCCCACGCAGCCGGTGTGCGCCGGCGCGCCGTCCGCGGTACGCAACGGCCATGCGTGCGCGAAATGGTCCATGTGGTAGTTGAAACTCATGCAAGCCGTGGGCGGCGCGCCATCATTGATCGGCACCAGCAACTCGAACTTCAGCTTGAGCTCGCGCTGGCTGTCGGCCACGATCTTGCCGCCACGCCCAAAGAACGGATCGTTCGCCACGTCAACCTCATGCGGCAAGCCAAGCAGGCTGGCCAGTTGCGTGCCACGTTCCATCCAACGTTGACGGAATTCCACGATCTGCTCGGCCGTGCCGAGCCGGACATATTCGCGCTGGCGGAACATCTGCATGCGTGCAGGGTCGATCGAAGGTTCATGACGGAAGCAATACGTCAACACGTCAACCACCAGCCCTTCCCGAGGCATCGGACCGCGGCTGGCCACCACAGGGTAGACGGGATAGCACGCCGCGGGCGCCAGCACCACATCGGTGGGCTGCTGCTGATCGGCCCATTCCTCACCGCGCTCCAGGCGCGCCAGGAGTCGATGATGTTCGCGATCGCCGCCACAGAAGCAATGCACCGTCCCTGCCAGTTGGGGAAAGCCCTTGAGATACTCGCTCGCTTCGAAATCCTTGCGCGGCATGGCAGGAGGAAATCGCATCACCTCCGCGTCCTGGTCGGCGCCCAGTTTGCTGACGGCGTAGTTCAAGCCGTCGGCAATACTCTCGAACAGTCCGCTACGGCCATAAATGCCATCGACCGTCGAGGGAAAGAGCACGCGGGCGTCAATCAGCGCCTGCCGGTAAGCACGGCGGCCCGTGTCAGGATCCTGCGCCGGCCTGGCCATGGCAGAATGGTCACCCGGGGCAACGGATGCGTCGTCGCCTGGCACGTAAGCGTTGCTGGTATCGTCCATGGACGGCTCCTCAGGCGGACCGGTCCGCCAGTAGCAGATTGGCGGTATTGGTCAATATGCGATCGTTGTTGATCATCAAGGGGGCGGACCACAGATCCCGCAGGTGGCGTCCCAGGCTGAACGGCGTGCCATGCTTGTAGCCCGCCATGCCGCAGACCAGCATCGCGATTTGCACCGCTTCGAGCGCCAGCGACGACACGCTGGTCTTGAGCCCGTTCATTTCCGCCGCCAGGTTGAAAATTGCCGACACACTCTGGCTTGCATGACGCTGGCGTTGGTGAGCCAACGCCAGTTCCAGCCGCCCCTCCAGCATCTGGATAATGGCAACCGCTTCGGCCACGCGCGTAGCCGAGGGCGGAAGCGTGCCAGGCCGGGCGCGCGCCTGGCCCTGGAACAGCACCTTGGCGCGCTGAACCGCATCCGCGGCGATACCGGTCCACAAGGCAGACCACAAGATGTGCGACACGGGGGTCATGGTGACGTCGGCAATCTCGCCGAACGACACGGGCAGGATCTGATCGGTATGCCCGCGGGCTTCCAGCCGGAATCCATTGCTGCAGGTGCCGCGCATGCCCAGGGTATCCCAGGTGGAGAGACTTTCCAGTACGTAGTCTGGCTTGAGCACGCTTACCATGACCTGGTCCGATGGCGAGGCATCGGGATGGCGGCGTGCCGTGACGAGGATCCCGTCGGCATGGGCGCCATAGGAAATGGTCGGAGCCATCTTGAGCAAGTACAGGTTGCCGCCATCGGCGTTGACCGCGCAGCCGCTGCTGCGCAGGGCACCGCCAATCGCCTCTTCGGACGTGGCCGAAGCCAGCAGCAATTGTTCGCTGGCCAGGCGCTGCAATAGCTGCGCGTGCCACGAGCTGGTGCTCGCATGATTGACCAGGCATGCCACCTGTATCTGGTGCATGGCGTAGATCATTCCCGTCGAGGCACAGGCACCGCCCAGCACGCGGCAGACCGCTGCGATCGTTTCCAGCGACGCGCCATCACCGCCACAGGCTGGCGGCACCATGGCGCCCAGCAACCTCTGCTCACGCAAGACTGCAAACGCCTGGTGCGGAAAACACGCATCGGCGTCGACCTGGTCTGCATGCCTGGCTGCTTCTGCCGCGGCCAGGCGCGCTCCGGCCAGCAAGTGTGCGGCGTCAGCAGTCTCTGCGCGCGGAAAGGCCTGCTCGACGCTGGCGAGGACCGGGCTCATGCCGCCTCCTGCTCTTGTTTGATCTGCTCGGTCGCCGCAGCCAGTGTGCTGATGCTGCGGAACAGCTGGCGAGTCAGCATGCGGTCAGGTATCTCGATGCCGAAGGTATTTTCGATCGCGAGCATGACTTGCACCGTTGCCAGTGATGACAGTCCCGCTTCGTATAGATCGGCCTGGTCGTCCAGCGATTCAACTGGTACGTCAAGTCGGGCCACTTCCAAAAGTATGGTGCGTATCGCTGCTCGCATGGTGGGCTCCAGGTTGAGGTACAACGCCTTGGTGACCTATTGAGCCTGAACGTCGCACGCGCATCAGTGCGTTTTCACACCAATGCGTGTGCTCAGAACGTCCGCCAAACGCTCGCAGAAACAGGTACACCCACACAAATGGCGGTGCGGTTTCTGGCGTGCTTTGGCATGCGTCAGTTTTTCCCTACCCGATCGGCTTGACCGGCCAATGCGGGAGGCTTCGCTACCGCTCGTGGCAACGGCATCCCCAGATAAGGATTGATGGTATTGAAGTCCGCCCGGTTGCTGCGCCGGGGCATGACACCGTTGAGGATGCCACCGGCCAGCCTGGCATTGGCGTGCGCCAGGCGCTTGAGGGTTTCATCGACCTGCGCCGTCGCCGTGACATCGGCGCGCACCACCACCAGCGTGGAACCCGCCAAGTTGGCCACCAGCGTGGCATCGGCCACCGCCATCACCGGCGGCGTGTCCACCAGCACCAGGTCGAAGCGCCCCGCGCACAGCCGCAGGGATTCCGCCAGCGCGGGCAGCATCAGCAGCTCGGACGGATTGGCCGGCACCGCGCCGCGGCTGAGCAGGAACAGGCCATTGACCACGCTCGGCTTGACCGCTTCGGCGATCGCGCTGCGGCCAGCGAGCACTTCTGCCAGCCCGGGCTCGGCAGGCAGGTCGAACCAGTCCGCCACGCGGCCGCGGCGCAGGTCGGCGTCGACCAGCAGCACGCGCTGGCCGGCTTCGGCGAACAGCACCGCGAGGTTAACCGCGGCGAAGGTCTTGCCGGCGCTGGCGGCGGGGCTGGTCACCGCAACCACGCAGTTGGGTGCATCGCGCAACGCGAAATGCAGCGCCGCCCGCAGCGTGCGCAGGCCTTCCACGGCAAGCGAATGCGGGGCGCGCCGCGCCAGCAGGAACTGGTCGTGCAGGAACTGGTCGTGCAGGCCCTGGCGCAGCAGCCGTTCGGCGCGCGCGCGTTCGTCCTCGGGCGCGGCGGCCGTGGCGGCGTCGATCACGCTGGTGACAGACTCCGGCCGGCCGAGGCGCACATTGGGCGGCAGCACAAAGCCGGAAGCGATGCCCAGGCGGCGCTTGGCTTCGACCAGCCGTTCCAGCTCGGTCTGCTCGTTGCTGAAGGCGATATCGCCCAGCATGGCCATGCCCAGGCGCTGTTCCGCATCGGCGGCGCTGGCCACCGACGGGCGCATGCGCTGGCGCAGGTTGATCGCGGCCACGCCCAGGCACAGGCCGAGCAAGGCGCCGGCGGAGGCGAACGGCCACGCGCCGAGACCGACCGGTGTGACCGGCGCGATCGCGGCATCGACCACGCGCATCTGGGTAGAGCTGTCGGACAGCATCAGCGACAGCTGCTCGACCTTGCTGCGCAAGGACATGTACATGTCCTCGGCCACCTTGACGTCACGCGTGAGCGCCACCGATTCGCGCTCGGAGGCCGACAGGGTCTGCATACGCGCGTCGATCTCCGCGCGCTCGCGAGTCATCTGCTGGATCTGGCTGTCGACGGTGCGGACCTCGTTGGCCTCGGGCGTGAAGCGCTGGAGCAGCCGCGTGCGCTCAAGCTTGAGCGCTGCGATCTGGCGCTGGTACTCCATGCTGTTGCTGAGGAACGACTGCGCGTCGCGGCTGGGCTGCAGCGAACCCGTGCGCGCGCGGTAGCGCGTGAGCGCCTCTTCGGCGCGCGTGAGTTCGCTCTGCACGCGCGGCAGCTCGCCCGAGAGGAACGCGAGCGTGCCGGCCGCGTCCTGGCGGCGCTTGTCGGTCTGGCCGTCGATATAGGCGCGCGTGACCCCGTTGACGAGTTGGGCGGCAAGCTGGCGGTCCGGGTATTGCCAGCTCACGCGCACGGTGCCGCCCGGCGCGGTCAGGGGGTCGGCCGCGCCGCCCAGGCTCGCCGGGGTTTCACTGCGTTCGCTTTCCACCGTGAGCCCGCGGCGCACGGACTCGGCGGTGCGGGCCAGGTCGTGCCGCGTGAGCTGGAAGCGCGTACCGGGCCCGGCCTCGATCTTGTCCACGCGCAGCACAATGCCGTTGGCCATCGCAGTCTCGCCGGCCCGCCCTTCCAGCAGCAAGGTGTCCTGCTGCATCAGGCGGTAGCGGCCGTCGCTGCGCACCTCGAAGGTGAGTGGCTGGTCTACCAGCGCCTCGGGCACGGTCATGCTGGCGATTACCAGACGCTCGCCGCCCCAGGCATAGCCCAGGCTGGCAGGCCAGGTGCCGCGCGGCTGGCCGGGTGTGGAAAAGCGCTGGACCAGCGCGCCCAGCAGCGGCGCACGCAGCGGCTGCGCGGTGATATCGAGCCGCAGCCGCTCCACCACCGGACCGACCACGGCGCGGCTCTTGAGCAGGCCTGCGTCGAAGGCCGCCGGGCCCTGCATCTGGGCGACGCTGCGCATGCCGCCATCGCGCCCCTCAACCTGCACCAGCGCCTGCGCGCGATACTGCGGCGGCGCCGACAGCGCCACCAGCAAGCCTGCGGCCGCACCGGCCACGCCAGCCGCGGCAATCCAGCCGAGGTGGTCCATCAGCGCGCGCGCCTGCGTGACGCCCGGCTGGGCCTCACGGCGCGGGGTGGCGCTCTCAGCCGGGCCACCGGCATATGACAGTCTGCTCACGACTACAGCTCCTCAAATGGGATCGGCGCGGCGTATACACGCCGCGCTTCGCAGGCCACACGCGCCGAAGCGTGCCGCTCAGGCGCTGGCCAGCGCGGGCAGCAGGCGGTCATACTCGCGCTTGACCAGCTTGTAGCACTCGCACGAATGCTTCTCCAGCCCGCAGCGGTCAAGCACGGTGATATGGCCGCGGCTGTGGTGGATCAGGCCCAGGTCTTCCAGCTTGCCGGCCGCTTCGGTCACGCCTTCGCGGCGCACGCCGAGCATGTTGGCGATGACCTGCTGGGTAATCACCAGCTCGTTGGAGCTGAGCCGGTCGATGGCCAGCAGCAGCCAGCGGCACAGTTGCTTGTTCAGGGAGTGGTGGCGGTTGCAGGCCGCGGTCTGTGCGATCTGCGTGAGCATGGCCTGCACGTACAGCAGCGTCACGCGCTGCAGCGTGGGCAGGCGCGGCAGGTCGCCGCGCAGCAGGCGCGCGGGAATGCGATAGGCCATTCCGGGGCTGCGCACTTCCACCCGGCTGGGCATGGTGTCGCCGCCGGTGACCACCGGGATGCCGACCAGCCCTTCGTTTCCGACCGCGGCGATCTCGACCGTCGCGCCGTCCTCCAGCAGCGACAGCAGCGATACCACCGCGGTGGTCGGGAAATAGACATGGACGATGCGCTGGCCGGAATCAGTCAGGAGTTCGCCGGCGCGCAGACGGACCAGCTCGAAGTGCTGCGCCAGCGTCTCCCACTCGCCGCGCGGCAGCGCGCTGAGCAGGTGATTGACATGCAGATCCGATCGATGCGTAATCATTTTCGTACCCCCTGTCCAATCCCGAGTCCGGGAACAACGCTCTGCCGGCCTGGCTCGGCACGACTGCTTTCCGAGAACCGGCTGGCTGCGCCGCCGACCCAGGTGCGGCGCTCTTTGCAAGCCAGTGCCTCTATTTAGCGTCATGGCAGCGCGCTCCGACAGTAGGCGAACGGCTGGGGAACGGTCATCCATCGGGAGGTTGGACGGAAAGGCGAGAGTGAAGCGGGCGCTGACAAGGGCGCCATGCGCCGCGGCGGCTGCGATGTCCGCCGCCGCCATACGAGGCGAGGCGGCACGGCAGATGGAAGCTGTTACGGGCTAGTCAGTCACGGCAGGCACGCAAGGCTGGATGCATGGCATGCCCTCCGCTGTCGGCATGAGACCCGGGATATCGTGCAAAAGGCGGATGCACCGGGTTGCCCCCGGCGCCGGATCGAACCGGTTCTGTGCCAGACGCCGGAGGCGGCACACCAGCCAAGTGTTGCCCGCTGCAGGCAGGATCTGCCGACTCATGGCTTGAACTCGCCGAAATGCGCGGCCAGCAACGGCACGCTGGCCAGGTATGAGGCTTCGAGCTGGTCCAGGCAGTCTTCGCAACGGTCCGGCTTGCGGCTGATGACCGCGCGCATCAGGCGGAACTGCATCACCATCGCCTCCGAGGCCATGGTGTAGCAGGCTTGTGCCGCCTTCTCGGGCACCTCCTGCCCGTGCATCACCAGCCAGCGCAGGTAGCGCGCCAGCAGCTCGAAATTGGCGCCGAGCTGGCGCAGCACGCCCGACGCGTAGTGGTGAAAGCCCGGTTCCCCGCGCGCCATCAGCCGCTCGAGATGCTGGGGAAATACCGCGCGAAACATTGTGACGGGGTTCTCGCGCGGACGGTTGCCCAGGTGAAAGCGCAGCAATGCCAGCGAGGCCTCGAGCAGCGTCTCGGCAGCGTGCGGATGTCCGTTGCGGCGGACCACATCGGCGTGCATGAAGGGCAGCGCGTCGGCACTGCGCACGCCCGGTGCCAGGCGAATGATGGCGGCGTAGTCCTCGCCGGTCGCGGTGTGGTAGCCGTCGGAGTGGTAGTAGCCGACTGCGCCGGCTTCGGGGATCAACACATCGATGGCAATGCAGGTGGGCATGCAATGGCGCAGGTAGCCGGCGCCGCGGGGTGGCGGCAGCTGGCTGCTGTCCAGCTCCATCACGACGATATGGCCGCGCGAGGTCTGTGCCGCAACGTGCGACTCGAGCGAGTCGTAGAACGTCAGGGCGTGCACGGTGAGGCCGTACAGCCGCTCCAGGTCGGCATCCGGAAAGCGGCACTGCGTGAAGTGGTCGGCCTCGAAGTCCTGCCGCACCGCGCAGGCCAGTGCCGCGACCGGCGGCAGGTCCAGCCCGTGCAGCAGCTCGATCCAAAGGTCGATATGGCAGTTGACGTGCGACCACACCGGATTGCCGCCGCGCAATCCTGGTCCGCCCCGTCCACGCATCCTGGTGTCGCCGTGCACTAGTGACCTCCGCGCCTGCCATGCCGCTTCATGAGCGGGTACGGACGGCCCATGCCGGGCCCGCGCGCGTGCCTGACGAGCGATACGGCAGGCCGAGCGCTGACACCAGTCATTTTTCCGTCTCCCCCTGAACCCGAGCCAGATACTTGCTGCCATTGGCCATGATGGCGATCTTGGCGCGCGCGGTTCTGGCCAGTCTGTTGGACGGCGCACAAACCCGCAAAGGGTTCAGGCGGTTCAGGGGGGCACTCAGCCGCAAATATGCGCGCATGGTGCTTCTGGTTGATGGAGGACTGCGAACTGATTGGTTATCGTCAAGGAGACGTGTGGGCGGGCAGTATGGCCCGCACGCCTTCAAAGCCCGCATGGTCCCCCGGTCGGCGGGCTTCTTTTTTGGCTCGCCGGCTGGTGTCCTGTTCCGCAAATACCTTGCCATGAAATCGCCCCAACTGGGCGATTTTCATTTTGGCAAGCTGCGCGACGACGAAGAGAATGACAAAGGCACAGTGGCACCCGGCGAGGCCGCCGGGTGCCACTGTGCCTGATTCTCGCTGGATGCCTGCTGGTTCAGGCCACGAGTGGTGGCGGCACGCGATGCCGATGCTGAGCAATGATCAGCGCCCTCAGGCTTTCCACACGCAGCCGCGCTTCGCGCTCGCCGGCCGCGCGGGCCGCGTCGGCGGCGGCCAGCTCGCAGTCAAACTGACGCCCGTGCAGTTCACCGCGATAGAGCAGCGGCTCATCGCTGCCCTCGTTGGCACCCGCGTGGCAACCATGGTCAAGGCTGGCAGCCAGCCTGATCTCGAAGCAGCACGCCCACTTGCCTCTGCCTTCGCGCACAGCAAAGCCGCGAACGACGAGGAATTCCAGTCCGGCCTCCATATGACCCCCTTACTTCCCCAGGGCGGCCTGCCTGCAAACTGGGCTGGCTTCTGCCTCCGGGCGAATCAAGCATAGGCAATCAGGTGCGATGCGCACTCCTACGGTGGATGTAGGTCTGCTCGCTCAAAGGAGGGAGGCGGTGGCCCCGTTGGCGCCCGTCAGTGACAGCGCCATGCGCGGAAAGCACTGGCCGCCGGCCCACACCAGCGCGGTGGCGGCGCAGACCAGTTCAACCGGTGCCGGCAGCGCGAGACACCCGCTGGCACCGAGCAGCGCGGCATGCAGCATCAGCGAGGCATCGAGGCGATCGGACAGCACCAGCCAGCGCCGTGGCGCCAGGCGTGCCTGCAGCTGGTCCAGCAACGCACGCGGGTCGCCCTCCAGTGCGCTGCAATCGATCAGCGCGATATCGGCCGGGTCCGGCGATGGCTCCGATGACGAAGCCTGCGTCGATGCGCGCGCCGATTCATGCAGCCACTGCGGCGTGCGCCACGTGATCGGCTGCGGCACGTCCAGTGCGTTCAGGCGACGCGCCAGGACACGGCACATCATTTCATTGCTGGCGATGAGATAGGTCGGCATTGACTCGGTCTGGCAGCTGGCCCGGGCCGCAGATGCGCTTGCCACCGGGTCGGGATCCGGGCCGCGGGGCGGCCCGCCTTGCAGGGCATCAGGGCAGCGCCAGCCGCCGGAAAAAGTGTCTGCAGATGCCTTTCATCACAAGGTAGCAAGCCGCCGCTGCCATTGCCTCATGCTTTTGGCCGAGAGCCGCACGCCAGAAGGATGAGGCGCGACCCGTGAACGCCGCGCCGCCACCCGTCACGCAGCCTGGCAGGTGGGATCAGGTGCCGGCACCCGGGTCACCGGATTGACGGGCGTGGCGGGCCCGGCCCAGTTGAGCGTGGCACCCTTCTGCAGGGCAACGTAGACGGCTTCGCCCTTGTTGCGTACGTGCAGGCGCTGGTACAGCGTGCAGGCATGCGTCTTCGCGGTGGCCACCGAGATATTCAGCATGCGGCTGACCGTCTTGATGGGATAGCCCCGAGCCAGCAGCGCCAGCACTTCGTACTGGCGTTCGGTGATGTTCAGCAGGTGCGCGCCGGCCGACGGGGTTTCGTGGTACGTCGCGTGCGCCTGGAAATGGCGCTGGGGCGCGGGCACCGCATGCTCGAGCACGGCCTCGCCGATGCCTGCGCGCAGCGCCACGACCCGGGCCTCGCCCTGCCCTGCGCTGCTTGCCACCGGGGTATGGCCGGCATCGAGTTCCGATTGCCAGGCATGGTGGCTGCCTTGGGCACGCGCCGGGAAGCACTCGCCGCCGGCCAGCACCAGGCGCACCGCGGCATCGAGCGCATCCGCACTGCAGCTCTTGGCCACGCAGCCGCGCACCGGGTCAGGCAAGCCTGCATCCGGCAGCGATGGGGCCGCCTGATCGCTGAGGACCAGCACGCGCTGCGGGCGTAGCCGCTGGCACAGTTCCTCCAGCATGGCCCAGCCGCCGGCGTGATCGGCTGGCAGGCCATAGATCAGCAGGTCGGCATCGTACAGCCACAAATCTGAATCGACTGGGGCGAGGGGATCGATATCGATCAGGTCACCAGGAATATGTGCTTGGGCCAGCAGATGGCGCAGACCCAGGCGCAGGAGGGGGTGAGGCTCGATCAAGAGGATGGTGGCCATGGCCGCTCTCTTATTATTGCGGCAAGTTCGGACCCTGCGACAATCCGCGCTTGCTTGTCGGAAATGCTCCGCTATCTTGCGGTTGCACTTCCATACGATCCGCCATCGCTCCAGACCGCCCGGCAGCCTTCCCGTCAGGCTGCAGGTCCGTCCTTCCCGTGGAGATACCGGATCGCCCCGTTTTGCGTGTTAAGACGCTTATGTAGAAAGAGTCTTAGATGCGACTGAAGTCTGATCTAAGTATTTATAACTCCTGACCTGCAGCATATGAAACGCGTAGGTCGAATGCAAGGTGATGGTGCGCTGCGGCGGGTTTTCCCCGAGCACTGCCTGACACCAGCATACGGATGCCACAAGGGCAGCGGGGATGACTTTCCAGTGAAAACGCGCATAAAATTATCGGCATTGTATTTATCTATGCATTTCGGGCCGGATGAATTCTCGCTCGCTTCAAGTGCCTTATAAATCAAGAAGTTAGCCATTCAGCGCATACCTGCCGATGATTCCTGGAATGATGATGGTCAGCCTCACCCGCAGCGAATTTGCGGCGGTACGCGCCTATGTGCAGGGCATGCCGGCGGCCATGGTGGTGCCCCGCTACCTGGCCGACGAAGCCGATGACGACGAAGCCGGGGCCGAGTCTGCGCTGCGGATCCTGCTTGCCCTGCGCGACCGGATGGTCCAGCTCGCGCACCTGCACGGACGGGCGGACCTGGCCGAACTGCTGCTGGCCGGCCCTGGCCGCTCCAACCGCGGCATGGATCGCCGCGTCGACGCGCTGGCTGAGCTCGAACGGTTGGGTACGGCGGCGCCGCGCCCCCAGCACGGCGTGGAGTTGTGGTTTGCACCAGCCTTGGCGCGACGCTTGCGCAAGGCTGAAATTGTGACCCTTAATTCTCTTTTTGAGCTTGCAAACCGACGCGGCAGCGCCTGGTGGCGGGCCGTCCCGCGCATTGGCGCGCTTGCCGGCGCGGCCGTCAACCGCTGGCTCAGCGAGAACCGTGCTGCCTTCCGGGACCCGGACGGCAAGCCGCTGCTGGGCGCGCACGTCGGCAACCGGACTCTGCTCGAGCGAGGCAGGCTGGGACCAGGGATGCGCCAGCCGTTGCCGCTGGAATGGATGACCGCGTCGCCCGCGTTAGCCGCTGACGCCAGCTGCCCGTACAGTCAGGGCCTCGACGTCGTCCAGGCCTGGCTGCGCGATGCCGCCGGCGACAGCGGCAGCACGTTCTCGGCCTACCGCAAGGAGGCGGAGCGCTTGCTGCTATGGGCAGCACTGGAGCGGCGCAAGGGCCTGTCGCAGCTCGATCTGGACGACCGCCGGGCCTACCTGGGCTTCCTGGCGCAGCCCGAACCGGGCAGCCGCTGGTGCGGACCGCGGGCACCGCGCCACCTGGCCGGCTGGCGTCCGTTCACCGGCCCGCTCAGTCCGGCAAGCGTGCGGCATAGCATGCGGGTGCTGGCCGCCCTGTTCCGCTGGATGCATGCCAACGGCTACCCGGTCACAGCGCTCTGGCCAGCCCGGATCCCGGACGGCACCGATGCCTCGGCGGCAACGGAGGCGGCGCGGCCGGACACCTTGCAGGTTCCCGAGGCCAGCCTGGCTCCCTTCCTGTCATGGCTGGAACACCGGGGCGGCGACGACGATGGCCAGCGCTACCGGACCGCCCATGCGGCAATCCTGCTGTTGCGGGAACACCGGCTCAGCCTGGACCGGCTGACCTCGGTCACGCGGCGTTCGCTGGCGCCGATGCAGCAGCCTGCGCGGGTTCCGGAAGACGGTGTGGAAAGCATTGTGCCAGACGGAACGCCCGGCTTTGGCCTGGCCACGCAGCACGCGCTGGCCCGGCATTGGCGTGACCGCAACCTCCAGTGGGACGGTGCGGGCACAGAAGACGCCTCGCTGATCGGTCCACCGGCCGCGCCGCCGACCCGGCGCGCGCAGCGCAAGCTGGCGGCATTGCCGCTGGCCGGCTACTCGGTGCGTGGCCTGCATGCCCTGCTGTCCAGCATGCTTGAGCGCTACCGCAAGACCTGTGATCCGGAGTTTGGCGCGCGCTCGCCGCGCGACCTGCTGGCTTGAGCGCTGCGGCGGCAATGCTGCCGCAGCGGCGCCATGGCTTGCCTGCCCGGCTCAGAGCAGCGTGTTGTCCAGCCCGAAGCGGGCCTTCAGGGCCTCGACCAGCGCCTCGCGGGCACTGCGGTCGCTCAGCTGCACGTCCAGCATCACGCGTCCCGAGTCCCATTCCTTGATGGTGCCCAGCAACTGGCCGCTGTCGGTCCGGATCTTGTATTGCCGGCTGATTTCCTTGACCTTGCGCGCCTTGCCTTCCTGCGCGTGCTTGCGGATGGCTTCAACCTCGCGGCTCGACAGGCCGTCATTGATGATGCGCGCCGCCAGTTCGCGCGTGCGCTCCTCGCCCGCCAGCTTGCAGTACAGCGTCAGCTCATAGCCCGCGGCGATGCCGATCGCGCTCGGGCGCTCGCGCATCACGCCCAGCACGGACTCGGGCAGGCGCAGCAGCGCCAGCGTCTTGTTCACGGTGCCGGCCGACATGCCGGTCAGCTCGCAGATTTCCTCTTCCTTCTGGACCTTGCCTTCGTCCAGCAACTGGCGCCAGGCGATCGCATTGTCCAGCGCTGACTGGTCCGAGCGCTGCTCGTTGAGCATGAACGACAGCCGGTAGAAGTCCAGGTCGCTCAGGTCGTTTTCGACAAAACATTCCATCTCGAGCTTGCCGGCAGACGCCAGAGCTCGCTTGCGGTAATGACCGTCGATCAGGATGTAATGGCCGGGGCGCGCCGGATCGGGCGCGGCCAGGCCGGGGGTCTTCTGGCCGTGCGTGGCAATGGATGCCGCCCGCTCCTGCACCACGGCGGGATCGTAGAGGCGCCGCGCGTTGAGAGGATTGTCGTGCAGTTGCTCCAGCGGAATCCTGATCAGCTGCCGGCCCGCGGCGGCTTCGCCAAGACTTTCAGCGCTGAAAACGGGCGCGCCATCGGCTCCCCTGCCCTGCAGCAATCCATTCGGATGCTGGGAAATGGCCGCTTCCGCGCGAGCGAAGCGGTCCAGCGTATCGTTGCGGGTCTTTTCGGCCGCCATGCCGGCCAGCATGCCAGCCTTGAGGCTCTTCAGTTTGGTAGCCATACCTAGTGCTCAATCAAAGACAGTATTTCGTCGACCATCATGTCGACCTCCTGCACCGCCTCGCGTGCGCCGGCAACGCCGTGCACGGTGCAGCCGATCGCCTGGCATTCCCGGAATGCCGAGCGCGACCCGATCATCGAATTCAAAAGCGGTACGTCGCCGTCGTCGCCAAGGATTTCAATGGCCTGGCGCGCGATCGAGACGCGGCGCTGGACCATATTGGCCATCACACGGATCAGCAAGGACTCATTCTGGACTTGGGCGTGCTGCGCCAGCGTCTTGGCCGCTACCGCCGCCCACAGATCCGGCGGCGAAGGCACCACCGGAATAATGGCAAGGTCCGAAATCAGCAGCGCGCTCGAGGGCGCTGCCGAATGCACCGCCGGCGGGCAATCCACGACGATGTAGTCATAATCCTGGACAAATTTGCGGACCTCGCGGTGCATGGCGCCGCCCGAGGGCGCCAGGCCAATCACGGAAGCCGGGAACGGCCGCTCGTCGCTGGCCTGCGCCGCCCAGCGAGTGGCGGTGCCTTGCTCGTCCATGTCGACCAGCATCGAGCGCGCGCCGCGCAGGCCAAGCGTCCCAGCAAGGTGCATGCTGACCGTAGTCTTGCCGCAACCGCCTTTCTGGTTAAAGACTGTGATGATTTTGGCTGGCACTGCGACCTCTCTTTCAGCGCTGAAAGCGCGGTTGATTCTTAAGGCGCAACTGTAGCCAAAAGCACGTGATGCTTCAACCGTTTTCCAAATTTACAAAATATATGTTGCCGATGCAGAGAGCAGAGGCCGCCATTTGGCAGCCGGAAACGAGCCGTACCGTAAAATTGCTTGAAAAACAGCCCGAGATGTGCCTAAAGTATCTATAGTGCGCATTACGCCGCACATGACACCGCAATCCAAAGTGGTTATGATGCGCGCTACAGTCGAGTCAAGTCGTGTCAACCTCGTCGGCTTCCGTTCGGTATCTACGAGAACTCAACGTGCTTGAACGGTTGTTTGCGTTGTGTACAAGAACTTGCTTCGAAAAGGAAATTCCTATGGCAACCGGTACGGTCAAGTGGTTCAACGAGACCAAGGGCTTTGGCTTCATTACCCCGGACGACGGTGGTGCAGACCTGTTCGCGCACTTCTCGGAAATCCAGGGCTCGGGCTTCAAGACCCTGAAGGATGGGCAGCGCGTGACGTTTGAAGTCAAGCAAGGCCCGAAGGGCCTGCAAGCTTCGGCAATCAAGCCGGCCTGACCAGCCTCGGCTGACCCCGCCCGTTGCGGATCCGTCCGCGGCGGGCAAACAAAAAAGGCAAGCGTTCAACGCTTGCCTTTTTTGCATTCGGGGCCAGACATGGTGTCCGGCCTCAGTTCCGGCGCGCCCGGACCTGCTGATGCCGTCCCGAGAGCACGTGCAACGGCGTGCGCGGATCTCCCCGGGCGGGAAGCTGGCAAATCAGCCCAGCTTGCGCACGCTGGTCCGGGAAGGCTGCAGGATCAGCGCCTTGGACGAATCCGCATCGACCTTGGCACCGGGATACACCACCAGCACATCCTTCAGGGCCTTGCGGAACAGCGCACGGAACTTGCGCTCGCTTTCGGTCTCGGTGCCGAACTGCATCTGCAGCGCCTCCCACGGGATTTCCGTGCGGCGCTGGATGGTGAAGAAGCGGTAGGTCAGCCACGAATACACGTCCAGCGCGAACGGCGACTGTTTCAGCGCCTTGAGCGCGCGCATGTCGACCGGTACGGGGCGGTTGACCAGTTCGTTGAAGAACGGCTCGGACAGCACCACGAAGCTCTCGAACATGGACCCCTGACCAGGCTGCATGGGGTCCCACCAGGTCGACAGTTGATCGGCCAGCAGGTAGCCCACCCGATCGATCGACAGTGGCTCGTGGTTGGGGTTCTGGTTCTGGCTCGGCGTGGACTTGTTTTGCACGATGGCGATGGTCGCCGAGAACAGGCGGATCATCTGCTGGCGTACCAGCGTCATCGTGCCGCGCTTGCCGCCGGTGGCCATCGGAATGCCGAGGTTGTACATGAACTCGGACAGCGAATTGCCCAGCGAAATGCGCCGGTCCTCTACCGTGCCGGTGAATTCACCGCGCTTTTTCTTCGCCATGATCTCCTTGCCGATCCAGGCCAGCATCAGCCGCGGATAGGAGCCATAGGGGTAACCCAGCGAGACGGTCTCGGACACCAGCTTCTGGCGGCCGTTGGTGGCACGTTCGGAACGTTGCTGCGTGAAGTAGCCAGGCTGGATCATCAGCGAGATATTGCCGCTGGTGCGGGTCCATACCGGCGGCGCGCCCTTGGGCGCGCGGTAGGGCAGCGTTACCTGGACGCTGGCGCGGCTCAGGAAGCCGACTTCACCGCTTTGCCAGGCGTCTTCACGCTCCATGGCCTGCGCTTCGTCGAACAGACGCTGGAATTTCTCGGACGGAACCAGGTTGTTCTCGTTGCCGGGAACAATGATGCGGGAGGGTTCGGCGTCCAGGTCGAGGACGCTTCGATCCCCCGTGGTGGCCGGGGAGCGTTTGATGGGCATATTGGCGTGCTTCGGATTACCCGCCTTTGTACTCGAAGCCGCAAAGGTTGTCACGCAGAAACAGGTACGCAAAGCCCTTGCCTTGCTCGCCCTGTTTTCTGCCGGCTGGGAATCTCACGACTGGTCGCATGGTGGTGGACGGTGGGCAACCCGTCAGGGTTGTCCACGGTTCGCCAGCCATCCACTACCAGTAAACGATACCGATACGGGTTAACTACTTGTAAACCGTATACGTGAAGTTCAGCGCCTTGATTCGTAAGGGAAAAACCAACCCCACCGAACCCGATTCTGCGGGCAACCGTACTCGATTCTGCGAAGGGCCGAACCCGTATCTGCGGCAAGCCGAACCTGTATCTGCGGGTGGGGCGAACTGGTTTCTGCGGGGATAACTTGCAGGTTCCACAGCCTTTTCCACAGCGGCCACTCCTCAAACCGTACCCGTTTCTGCGAGCGAGCGCCGGGTATACGCGGCTTGCGAGGGTTCCAGTGCCTCTTTCCCGCAGAAAGTACGGCCAGAGCCCGGTTATCCCCGCAGAAACTGGTTCACTTGCCGGGCTGCTGACGGGCGCTTTGCACGTCAGGCGTACCCGTTTCTGCGTTCCGAGACCTGAAACCGTACCCGTTTCTGCGCTGGCCTGAAAGGCCGCTGCCGTGCTGCCCCAGCGTACCTGTTTCTGCGGCGTACCCATTTCTGCGTGCCGACCCTGGCACCCTGGTGCGCCGCGAAGCGTACCCGTTTCTGCGTACCTCCTGCCGGGCTCTTCCGGGTCATGCGTACCCGTTTCTGCGCAGACCTATGGTGCTGTTCTGACGGAACTTTCACCAAGTTTCCATTCTACATGAGAGTTGCAGAAAAAGCTAGCACTCACACTCAACGTATACGCGGGAAACTCGCGGCGCTACGCGCCGTACCTGTTTCTGCGCAGACAGATCATGGATGCCAAAGCTCAGCCGGGTAGCCAACCGCCTTGCATGTCGTTGGCGTACCCGTTTCTGCGTGGCGTCGAGTGGTGCGCCTGTGCCCGTGGGCGTACCTGTTTCTGCGTGGGGTGCCGGCAGCCTCAGGGCTTCCGATGGTTATTGCGTTGCAACATTAGCCGTACCCGTTTCTGCGTCGTCGGCCTGGCCCGGCTTTGTGGATATGTAGGAGGAATGCGGGCCGGAGAACCGCTGCCATCGGCCGAATCGAATTCGAAAAAAAATTTTTGGGCGTACCCGCTTCTGCGTGCCAGAAGGCTCCTGGAAAGACCAAAGTGCCGCAGGGCGTACCTGTTTCTGCGTACCCGCTGCCCAGCGCAAGCAGGCCTGCCAGGACAGACCGTACCCATTTCTGCGAGGCTCACGGGCCGTGCCTGACCTCGTGCGGTGCAGCAGGCGTACCCGATTCTGCGTGGAGCGCAAGGCTGGATGGTGAGCGGGAAAGTGCGCCGCGCAAGGCCAGGCGTGCCGGCTGGCGGCGGCATGGGCATGCGGGGGCTGGAGCGGAGCGCCTGGCGGTCTGCATGACCGGGGC